>JAFWFE010000036.1 GCA_017512555.1 Solobacterium sp.
CAGATAAGTAATCACTACTACAGCGGTATGCACGAAGCTGCCGCTTTTTCTATGACCGGTACGTAGATCACATAGATTGCGATATAATAAATCTGTTCAGGAACATATATGGTGTCAGAGAATAACACTGTCATGTTTTATGCATAGGCAGTACGATACAATCATTCCGGAGGTGGAAAGTATGAACCAGATCAGATGTCCTCATTGCGGAGAAGTATTTACGATTGATGAAACCAACTATAACTCTATCGTCAAGCAAATCCGTGATCATGAATTTAACGAAGAATTGCAAAGACGTGAGAATGATCTTCGTGAGAAGATGAACGCACAGTTTGAAGTAGTGCAGTCAGGCAACCAACAGAAAGCCAATGAACGCATGGCAGCCGCAGAAAGGGAATTCACGCAGGTATTTGTGAAGAAAGATGCGGAGATCAGTGAACTGACACAACAGATTGCGGTCCTCCGCGAACAACTCGCCCATGCGCAGACCGAAAAAGAGAGCGCGGTGAAGGAAACGATTGCCCTCAAGGAAAACGAAGTGGTCATGACCCTGAATGAATACAAGGAAAAGATCGCAAAGCTGGAAAATGATCTCTCAGCCAGAGACCAGGAAGCCAAGGCACAGCTGGCCGTAGAGATGGAGAAAAAGAACGCGGATATTGCGCTTCTCAACAACCAGTTAAATGCCAAGGAAACAGAAAAACAACTCGCTGTACAGAAAGCCATCAGTGACCTGAAAGCAGAAAAAGATACGGAAATCCAGAAATACAGAAGCCAGCTGGACAATCTCCGCAGTGAATCCGCACTGAAGGAAGACAACATGCGCAGTCACTACGAAGAGATGATCAGTTCCCGTGATCTGGAGATTGCCAACCAGAAAGAACTGGTAAAGCAGTATAAAGACTTCAAGGCCAGACAATCCACAAAGATGGTAGGGGAATCCCTGGAACAACACTGTTCCTATGAATTTAACAAGTACAGGATGACCATGTTCCCGAAAGCATACTTCGAGAAGGACAACGATATCCGTACAGGATCAAAAGGGGACTTCATCTTCCGTGATTATGATGAGGACGGCACCGAGATCATCTCCATCATGTTTGAGATGAAGAACGAGAATGAAACGACTGCCACCAAGCACAAAAACGAAGACTTCTTCCGTGAACTCGATAAAGACAGAAACGAGAAGAACTGTGAATACGCGGTTCTGGTATCCATGCTTGAAGCAGACAGTGATCTCTACAACGAAGGAATCGTGGATGTCTCTTACCGTTATCCGAAGATGTATGTGGTACGTCCGCAGTTCTTTATCCCGATCATCTCCATTCTGAACAACGCTGCCAAGAACGCTACATCGTATAAGAAGATGTACCTGGCAGAAAGAAACAATAACCTGGATATCAAGAACTTTGAAGATAATATGTTAGCCTTCAAGGATGCCTTCAGTAAGAACTATGAACTTGCGTCCAGAAAGTTCCAGACAGCCATTGAAGAGATTGACAAGACCATTGATCACCTGCAGAAAACCAAAGACGCTCTGTTATCCTCTGATCGGAATCTTCGTCTTGCCAACAACAAGGCACAGGATCTGTCCATCAAAAAACTGACAAGAAATGCCCCATCAGTCGCTGCCAAGTTCGAAGAGATAAAAAAAGAGAAAGATCAGTGATCTATCTCCGCATACGCATCTTCTGATTCATAATACGCAAACCTGTGCCGATCAGCCAGGTGAAACCGACGATCACACAGAGAATCAGGATGCCAACCGGAATACCCCAGCTGAAGAAGTGATACCAGTCATTAGAGTGATGTACGCCTGTACCGTTCACGATAATATTTGACAGATATCCCACACCGTAAAGTAACAGGGGAATCAAGGTATACAGCGTATCTGTGCCGGTATATTCCTCCTGTTCCAGGAACAGGAATTCCCACAGAGCGATCAGGGGAATCAACAGATGCATCCACAGATTGGCGCCGACATACATCATCGGATATCCCAATAAAGGTCCTAAAAATACCAGAACAACCAGGAAGGTTACCATAACACCAATCATTGCGACATATTTCAGCCGCAGTAAGGTATGTGTGATCTTCCTGGTTTTATATGCGTATACGTAGTAGGCGGACGCGAAGCCAACCAGTAAATTGGATAGTACTGTAAAGTATTTCAGACTGCGCAGACCTGTAGCCGCAAAATTCCCGTTACGGCTGCCGAAAACCATACTGAGCCAGGAACCGAATACAGCGACAGTAAGTACAATATTCACGATTTCGCGCACAAGGGCATTTGTTCTTCCGTTCATACTCTTATTGTATACGAAAATAATCTCCTGTTTGAACTATTTGCGAAGTGAGTACCAGTCAATATATGCCCGGAATGCGGAAGGCAACGCAAGATCCTGCAGTTCATGCAAATCAGCGGATATCCACGGTGAAGAGAGTGTGTGTTCAGGCTCTTCAATCCATACCTCATAGGCTTTCATCTTCCACTCCAGATGACTGAATACGTGTACGGCATCCGGCAGGGGATGGATCTTCATGACATGGTAATTCATACTTTCCACACGGGCGATGATCTCTTTCTTGCCGCAATGCTTATCAATACCGGGAAACTCATACAAACCCGCAAGCAATCCTGTATCCGGACGCTTCTTGAGCAGAAAGTGATCTCCGTTACGGATCACCAGGATCGTTCTCTCGAGAATCTTACGCTTTTTCAGTGAACTGCGGTAAGGGATTTCTCCTGTCGTCTGTTCACGGCAGGCTGTACAAGAAGAACGGAGGGGACATTGTTCACACTTCGGCATACCTTTTGGCAGACATAATACTTCCCCGATCTCCATCAATCCCTGGTTCAGGGAAGAATACGGCAGTTCTTCCTCATAAACCGGTAAAAGCAGATCACGGATCTGATTGATGGTTTTCTCCTGACGTATATCTTCGCGGATACCGTAATATCTGGCCAGCACACGTAGCACATTCCCGTCAATGGCAGGACAGGGGAGATGATACGCAATGGACGCAATTGCACCGGCTGTATACGTCCCGATTCCCGGTAAGCCAAGCAATCTCTTATAATCTGCGGGAAGTACGCCGTTCTCGTGTTCACACAGATATTCCGCGCATTTCCGCAGGTTTCTGGCACGGTTGTAATAGCCGAGACCTTCCCATAACCGCATAAGTTTATCTTCCGGACATTCCGCAAGACTGCGGATATCCGGAAGTTCCGCCATAAACCTCAGATATTTCTCCCGTACGGCCTCAATGCGTGTCTGCTGTAACATGATCTCTGAGATCCATACATCATAAGGATCCCCGGTATCACGCCATGGTAAATCTCTTTTATTCTGCTCATACCAGCGGATCACATCTTCCGCGTTATCTCTGGTAAATACACTCATATTCCCATTCTAATACAAATCCCGGAGAAAGAAAAAAAGTGGTTTTCACCACTTTCTTAAGCTTACATATCCAGGTCTTCACCGTTGGACTTATAGACTTTCTGGATATAGTAGAAGGATTTCTTGCGTGAACGATGGAGATCACCGTTACCATCATCATCTTTATCTACATAGATAAACCCGTAACGTTTTCTCATTTCACCGGTACCTGCGGAAACGATGTCAATATGTCCCCACGGTGTATATCCGAACAGATCCACACCATCGATCTCCACAGCTTTCTTCATCTCTACGATATGATCATGGATATACTTGATCCGGTAATCATCGTTGATCGATCCATCCGGTTCCACGGTATCCAGCGCTCCCAGACCATTTTCCACAACCATCATCGGCAGATGGTAACGGTCATAAATCTGGTTAAGATTGATACGCAGACCTACCGGATCAACGATCCATCCCCATTCACTCGCAGACAGATATGGGTTGGTCAGACCACGTTCCTGGTTTCCTTCCACACCGGGAATATTCTCCGGATGTGCCGCAAATGTCGAAGAACTGTAGTAAGAGAACGAATAGAAGTCCACAACACCTTCCTTCAGCAGTTCATCATCACCCGGTTCCTTCTTCAGGACGATACCGTCTCTCTCCATCTCCTTGAGCTTATACTCCGGATAATACCCGCGGCACTGTACATCCCCGTAGAACCACTTTCTGCGGTGGGAATTCTCAATCTCCGCCATGACATCCTCAGGATTGCAGGAATACGGATAACTTGCGCCGTGCGCAATCATCAGACCGATATAGTTCTCCGGATCAACTTCATGACCGATCTTTACGGCTTTTGCGCTTCCTACAAACAGATGCCATCTCGCCTGTTCCGCATTCTGTTTATTGGAGATATGTTCATGAACACCATTCATCATGAAGTTGGCATTGATGTTGATCTCATTGATCGTCAGCCAGTACTTTACCAGTCCTTTATAACGTGTGAAGATCGTACGGCAGTACTTCTCAAAGGCATCTACGGTATGGCGGCTTACCCATCCGTCATACTCATTGGCCAGATGCAGAGGACAGTCAAAGTGGTAGATCGTAACCAACGGTTCGATTCCATACTTATGACACTCCTTGAACACATCCTCATAGAACTGCAGACCTTCTTCATTCGGCTCTTCATCATCACCGTTCGGATAAATTCTTGTCCAGTTGATGGATAAACGATAGACATTGAATCCCATCTCCGCAAACAACTCAATATCCTCTTTCCAGTGATGATAGAAATCCGTAGCGACATGACTCGGATAGTATACATCCGGATCAACATATGCTTTGGCACCGGCAGGAACTTCTTCACGGTTGCCTACAACTGTCTTTGTCCCATCCGGAAGTTCAAGAAAGATCTTTCTCTGTATACCGTGAATACCGTCTCCGCCGGTGATGGTATCGGCTACTGCCAGTCCTTTACCACCGGAAAGATATCCGCCTTCATACTGGTTTGCGGCTGTAGCACCACCCCATAAGAAGCCTTTAGGAAATCCCATAATTATTACCTCCTGAATATTACTGAACTCATTATATCTTATCCATGGAAATATACGAATGACAGGATATGGCAAAAAACTTTGATTTGTGAAGGATACGCAATCTTTACAGAGATAAACCAGGTCACGTAAAATGAAGCAGGAGGCGATAACATGAAACAAGCTGTAGCTGAACGTATACCAATGAATACCGGAGATTTTGATGATCAGGGAAAGACTCTGGTGTACTGGCTGGGAAACGGCGGAGCCATGATCAACAGTCATGGGACGGTAATTCTGATCGACCCTTTACTCAGGGGATTTGATATGCCTGTCTGTACCGAAGCGCCCATCATGCCGGAAGAAATCCCTGCCGCGGACGCTGTCCTGATTACACACTGTGATAATGATCACTTCTCCAAAGAGACGATCAAGAGTCTGAAGGGGAAGGTGAGAGAATATCATACCACGCACTACGTTGCCTCTCTGTTCAAGGAACTGGGAATCGAAGCATATGGTCATGATATCGGTGAAACTTTTGAAGTGAACGGGGTTAAGATCACCCTTACACCGGCAGATCATGCCTGGCAGAACGACAGCCCGAAACACTCCGCTCTGCGTCATTACGAACAGGAAGATTTCTGCGGCTTTTACCTGCATACCACAGACGGCAGTGTGTGGATGCCCGGAGACAGCCGGCTCATGGAAGAACAGCTCCGCTTTGAAGAACCGGATATGATCCTGATGGATATCTCCGACAGCCGCTGGCATATCGGTCTGGATGGTGTACAGAAGATGTCTGAGGCATATCCCAACGCTTACTTACTGCCGATCCACTGGGGATGTGTGGCAAGTGAGATGAAGGAATTCAACGGAGACCCGGAAACTGCCCGCAGGCTGATCCGGAATTCGTATCGTTTCCATGTCAAGGCGGCAGGGGAAGCGGTAACCTTGAGACCCCGATGGGAAGCTATGCTGGAGAAGTATAAAGACTGGGAAAAGAAATGCTCCGCGTATGCGATGGCGCTGGCTGTGATCGGTATTGATAAACTGACGGTAGCTCCTCCTGCCGGTGCTGCGTACAGAGACGAACGAAGCGCGATCCTGGCCGGAGAACTATTCACCCTGCAGACAGATTCGGAGATTCAGAGTGTCCTGAAAGAACTGCAAAAACAGGAGCTTGTCGATGAAGATACTCGGAAAGCCGCATATCTGTATGACCGGGACTTATCCCATATAACAAATATCCCGAAAGACTTCTACATCGAATACCAGATGTTACAGAACGAGTCCTACAACGCCTGGCTGGAAGCGAAAACCAAAAATGATTACTCAATCTTTGAACCGTATCTGAAACGCATCATTGAGATGAGCAGGAAGATGTATGAGTTCAGGGACTGTGATCAGGATATTTATGACCAGATGCTGGACGATTATGAGCCGGGAATGACGAAGGAAAAGTATGATGTATTCTTTACCCAGGTGAAAGAACGGCTGGTACCGCTGATTCAGAAAGTGGTGCACGCAGAACCGATCCGGGATGAGTTCCTGTATCAATCGTATCCCGTAGAGGATCAGAAGAAATTCATGGATGATGTACTGAAGTATCTGCGGTTTGATCCATCCTGGGGATACCAGAATGAGACGGAACATCCGTTCACCAGCGGTACCTGCCAGAACGATATGCGTACGACAACGAAGTATCTGGAGAATTCTCTGGCATCCGCGATTCTGTCTACGGTACACGAAGTAGGGCATGCGACATACGGACATGATGTGGATCCTGCGTATGATGGTACGATCCTCACAGAAGGGATAAGCAGCGGTATGCACGAATCACAGTCACGTTTGTTTGAGAATTATCTGGGCAGAACCGGGAGCTTCTGGTATACGTTGTATCCGAAGCTGCAGGAGAGATTCCCGGAACAGCTGAACGGTGTCACCCTGGAGATGTTCGTGAAGGCAATTAACGTGTCCAAACTGTCGCTGATCCGCACGGAGGCAGATGAACTTACCTATCCTCTGCATATCCTGATCCGCTATGAACTGGAGAAGGGGCTGTTTGACAGCAGTATTTCCACGGAAGGACTGGATCAGACATGGGATCATCTGTACCAGAAATACCTCGGTATTCACGCGGAAAAGTCCTCTCAGGGCATTCTGCAGGATGTACACTGGGCAGACGGCAGTTTCGGCTATTTCCCGACGTATGCACTGGGCAGCGCCATGTCCGCGCAGTTCATGCACCAGATGCGCAAGGATATCGATGTTGACCGGTATCTGCGGGAGGACCGGTTTGATCTGGTGGTAGACTGGCTGAGGGAGAATATCCATCGGTACGGGTGCCGGTACAACGCGGAGGAAGTAATGATCCGGGCAACCGGCGAACCGTTTGACGTAAAGTATTACCTGGATTATCTGGAGGAGAAGTATACAAAACTGTACAATCTCTGAACTTAACGAAAAAAACGGACTGTATTCTGAACTGTGTTTCGGAATACAGTCTTTTTTTATTCGAAACAGGGTGGATAAGCGCTTGCAAATCTTAAGCAACCTTAAACGATTACGCGTTATTTTCTGTAAAATATCTTTAAAAACATGGGAAAAATCGCAAAAATACTAAATTTTACAAAAAAGTAAACGTTTTCGTAAAAAGGGTATTGACATATTTCTAAAAAGAGTTATTGTTGAATTACGAAATCGATTGAGTAAAGTTTTAGAAAGAGGTCCGTTATGGTTTCAATGAAAGAAATCGCGCAGAAATGCGGGGTCTCTGTCGCAACAGTTTCCAAAGCACTGAATGACAAGGATGACATCGCGGAATCCACAAAGGAAATGATCCGCAAAGTCGCAGACGAGATGGGTTTCATGGCAAACGCTTCAGCCCGCGCTCTCAAGACGAACAGAACCTACAACATCGGCGTACTGTTCACCAATGATGACGCAGGTCTGGCACACGATTACTTCTCGATCATCCTGAACAGTTTCAAGGTAGCTGCGGAAGAAGAGGGATATGACATCACATTTGTCAATCACAAGATTGCCGGCAGAGAATCAACATATCTGAAACATTGTGAATACCGCAATTTCGATGGCGTCGCAATTATTCTGGCTGATTTCAAGGATCCTGAGATCATCGAACTGGCCGAGTCCAAGTTACCCGCTGTATGCATCGACTACGAGTATTACAACTGCAGTTCCGTCGTCTCTGACAACACCAAGGGATTGCTCGACATCGTCAGGTATGCAGGCAGCATGGGACATCGCAAGATCGCCTATATCCACGGTGAACTCACGGATGTGACAAAAAACCGTCTGATGGGATTCTACGACGGGTGCCGCGAACAGGGAATAACCGTAGATCCTTCCTATGTACTCCAGAGTAATTATCACGATATTGAACAGTGCTCTGAATGTACAAGAAAACTGCTGCAGCTGGAAGACAGACCGACATGTATCATCTGTCCGGATGATTACTCGGCAATGGGATGTCTGAGAGTACTTGCACAGGAAGGACTGTCGGTCCCCGAAGACATGTCTGTCATCGGTTATGACGGAATCAACATGGCAATGATCAACGGCATGACCACATACATGCAGGACAGCATCGGTCTTGGAAGAATCGCATTCAGAAAACTTGCCGATAAGATCGACCATCCGGAAATACCCGCAGAACACAGCGTAGTATTCGGAAAGTTCATCGTAGGCAGAACAGTAGCAAAAATCGGAGATTAACCGCAGGTGCGGTAAAAAACTTAAAAGCAGATAGGAGGATAAATCATGAAAAAGCTATTAAGTATCTCACTGGCATTATTGATGGGTCTTACAGCTGTAGGCTGCAGCAACAGCACACCGTCAAACAGCGCTTCCCCGGCTCCGGCAGAAGGCGGAGAAGGTAAAGTATTGAATGTCTGGACCTGGAACACAGAATTCTGGGGATTCTTAGGCAAATACTATGCTGACGAAGTCGTTGACGAATATACACTGAAGAAGGGTGATGTAACGATCAAGCGTACAACTTATCCTTCTGATGACGGCGCATACCAGAACGCATTGGACGAAGCTCTGCTGAACCAGGCAACTGCTGCAGATGACGACAAAATCGACCTGTTCCTTGCGGAAGCTGACTACATCGTTAAATATACGAACTCTGACGCAACCATGGATGTCAAATCCATCGGTGTCACAGATTTCTCCAATACATACCAGTACACAGTACAGGCTGCTTCTGATGCCAAAGGCACAGTCAAGGGTGTATCCTTCCAGTGCTGCCCGGCTGCTCTGATCTACAGACGTTCCATCGCTCAGGATGTCATCGGAACAGATGATCCGGCTGCTGTACAGGCTGCTGTCGCTGACTGGGACAAGTTCAACCAGGTTGCTGCGGATGCCAAAGATAAAGGCTATTACATGATTGCTACAACAAATGCTACCTATCGTGTATACTCCAACAACACAACATCCCCTTGGGTAAAAGACAACAAGCTCAGCATTGATCCGAACATTGAAAAGTGGATGGATCAGTCCGAAGAATTCGTCAAGAACGGTTATACAGCATACACATCCAATATCTGGGGTGATGAAGCTACATCTGAAATGTTCGGCTCCGGTAAGACAATGTGCTACTTCGGTCCGGCATGGTACTTCAACTTCTCTATGACAAACGCTCAGGATAAGGAAAAAGGATGCTTCGGTGACTGGGCAATCTGCCAGGGTCCTCAGCCATTCTTCTGGGGCGGCACATGGATGCTCGCTGCAACAGGTACAGATAACCCTGAAATGGTTGCAGATATTATGAACACATTCATCAACAACGAAGAAGTATGTGAAGGTCTCGTTAAGAACGAAGCACAGTTCTCCAACAACCAGAAGATCAACAACAAGTATGCATCTGATCCGACATTCGGTAACGAATTCCTCGGCGGTCAGAACGATACAGCAATCTTCGCTGAACTCGCCAAGAACATCAAGTTCCAGAATGTTACTCAGTATGACCAGCTCTGCAACGAAGGTCTGCAGAAGTACTTCACAGAATTCCTGGACGGCGAAGTAGCAACCAGAGAAGATGCGATCAATAACTTCAAAGACTTCATCAAGAATAAATATCCCAGCATCACTGTAGAATAATTCATGGTTAGTTTGCTGTGGCGGGATGCACCTAAAACCTGCCACAGCTTTTTAAATAAGTAGTTCAGGTTTACTTATTTAAGAAGGAGACGATATATGAGTGTAAAAAAAGTATCCGGTAATAAATCTGTATCCTATGCCAGATATGGATATCTGTTTATCCTGCCGTTCTTTGTGGTATATGCGATCTTCACACTGTATCCGCAGATGCTGACAATCTATAACAGCTTCTTCGAATACTATCGTGACGGTCTTACCATTGTCGGCCCGAATTTCGTCGGAATGAAGAACTATGTAGCTCTGTTTACAAAGAATTCTTCCGGCTATATTCCGCTGTTTAAATTCCTCGGCAATACGGTCTGGCTGTGGCTGCTCGGTGCCGTACCGCAGTTCGTCATCGCAATGATGCTGGCGATCTTCTTTACCAGTACACGTCTGAATATCCGCGGTCAGCAGTTCTTTAAAACCGTGATTTACATGCCGAACCTGATCATGGCTTCTGCTTTCTCCATGTTGTTCTTCGCCTTGTTCTCACAGGTAGGACCAATCAATCAGCTTCTGGTTGAAATGGGAGTGATCGACAAAGCCTTCAACTTCCTGGGCGTACGTGTTACGGTACAATCCCTGATTGCTCTGATGAACTTCCTGATGTGGTTCGGTAATACAACGATCCTTCTGATGGCAGGTATCCAGGGAATCGATGAGAGTTTGTTTGAATCCGCCAGACTGGACGGATCCAACGCTACCCAGGTATTCTTCAACATTACGATGCCGCTGTTAATGCCGATCTTCATCTATGTACTGATCACATCCATGATCGGCGGTATCCAGATGTTCGATGTTCCTCAGGTATTGACCAACGGTATCGGTACCCCGAACAATACATCCATGACCTTGATCATGTACCTGAACAACTTCCTCGGTACATCCAAGAACTATGGCATGGCCGGTGCCGTATCCGTACTGCTGTTCATCATCACAGCCATCCTGTCAACCTTTGTCTTTAAGACAATTAATAAGAAATAGGGGGAGAATACGATGTCGAAAGATATTAATAAATCTGCCAGAATCAAGCTTCTGATCTCAAGAATCGTAGTCTACGGTATTCTGATCTTCCTGGCATTCCTGTGCTTGTTCTTCTTCTATCTGATGATTATTAACTCCACCAGATCCAATGCCCAGCTGAAAACCGGATTTACGGTAATTCCGGGAGGACATATGCTTGAGAACTTCATCAATGCCTGGAATGATGGTTCCATCAATATCCCGGTAGGAATGAAGAACAGCTTCATCGTATCCTCGATGTGTGCTGTACTGACCACATACTTCTCCGCGCTGACAGCTTACGGAACGTATGTCTATGACTTCAAATACAAGAGTCTGGTACATATCTTCATCCTGGCGATCATGATGATTCCTGCCCAGGTCAGCGCTGTAGGCTTCATCCAGTTAGCTTATAAGTATAACCTGACCAATAAGCTGTGGATGCTGATCATCCCGAGTATCGCAGCACCGTCTGTATACTTCTACATGCGTCAGTATCTGGAAGCGACACTTCCTCTGGAAATGGTGGAAGCAGCGAGAATTGACGGCTCCAGCGAGTTCAGAATCTTCAATACGATCGTACTTCCGATCATGAAACCGGCGGTTGCGGTACAGATGATCTTCTCCTTTGTGGGATCCTGGAACAATTACTTTATGCCGGCATTACTGCTGAATAAAGCAGAAAAGAAAACGGTTCCGATCATGATCGCGCAGTTAAGAAGCGCAGACTATTCCAAGTTTGACATGGGTAAAGTATATATGTTGATGCTGATGGCAATTCTTCCGGTAATGGTGATTTATATCATTCTTTCCAAATCCATTATCAAGGGAGTGACATCCGGCAGTGTGAAAGGCTAGGGGAATATGGCAGAAGTAACATTAAAGAATGTAAAGAAAGTTTATCCGTTCAGAGAAACAGATAAACCGAAGAAAAAAGGTTTATTTAAGAAAACTGTTGAAGAACCGGTAAGAAGAAATAACCTGGAACGTACAGCCGATGGTGTTGTGGCCGTACAGGAATTCAATCTGGATATCAAGGATAAGGAGTTTATCGTTCTGGTCGGACCTTCCGGATGCGGTAAATCTACAACCCTGCGTATGGTTGCCGGTCTGGAAGAGATTACCAGCGGTGAACTGTACATTGACGGTAAACTGGTAAATTCCGTAGAACCGAAAGACAGAGATATCGCCATGGTCTTCCAGAACTATGCGTTATATCCGCATATGTCGGTATATGACAATATCGCATATTCTCTGAAGATCAAGAACACACCGAAAGATGTGATTGATAAAAAAGTCAGAGAAGCCGCAGAGATCCTCGATATTACCGATTATCTGCAGCGTAAGCCGAAGGCATTATCCGGCGGTCAGAGACAGCGTGTAGCCATCGGCAGAGCGATCGTACGTAATCCGAAGGTATTACTGATGGATGAACCTCTGAGTAACCTGGACGCGAAATTACGTAACCAGATGCGTTCTGAAATCATCAAGTTAAGAAAACGTATCGACACAACGTTTATCTATGTCACCCATGACCAGACCGAAGCGATGACCCTCGGTGACCGTATCGTCGTCATGAAAGACGGCTTTATCCAGCAGATCGGCACACCGCAGGAAGTCTTCGATCATCCCCGCAATGTCTTCGTTGCCGGCTTCATCGGTACACCGCAGATGAACTTCTTTGACGGGGAACTGATCCTCAAAGACGGCAAGTACTATGTACATACCAAGGGGATTACCGTTGAACTATCCGCAGAAAAGCAGAAGAGACTGCGTGAACATAACGTACAGCCGCAGGAGATCACCCTGGGTGTACGTCCGGAACATCTGATTCTCTCTGACGAAGGTATTGAAGGTACCGTAGACGTATCTGAGTTGATGGGTTCTTCCCGTCATCTGCACCTGAATGCGGATGGCAAGGACATCATCGTGATTGCGCCTACAGACGAAGCTGACGAAAGCTTCAACGGTAAGACAGTACACCTGTCCTTCCTTGGAAAATCCGCGCATATCTTCTCGAGAACAGACGAGACAAACCTGGAGTACTAATTCATTAAGTTTTCCTTTCTATAGTGAAAGAAGCGTATCCATGATTGGTGGGAGGATCATGTTATACGCTTTTTTCATATGAAAAAAGCGGTTTGACCGCTTATAGAATTCTCTTTTTCCCGTGGTAGGCGACAGCGATGAATCCGGGACCGACATGCGCCGCAATGACCGGACCAAGTGTCATGATCGGGATATCCACATCTTTTAGCTGCGGATAGGTATCCTGCAGATCCTGACGGAATTTTACGGCATCCTCGTAGTCATCAGCTTCAATGATCGTGATGTCATCTCCGGTATAGCAGTCGGCGAGATCATCCTTGCATGATAAGATCAGTTCATGAAGACATCTCTTACGTCCCCGGATCTTATTGAAGGCAATCAGCTTGCCGTCATTACAGACATACAGAAGGGGCTTGATACTCAGCAGGGAACCAACGATTGCGGAAGCGTTGGACAATCTGCCGCCTCTGCGCAGCCACTGCAGATCATCCACCATGAAACGATGGATAAACTCCAGCTTATGTTCTTCACCCCAGGCAGCGACTTCCTCAAACGTTGCTCCTGCTTCCTTGCGGTTCACCAGCTGACGTACAAGAAGATTCAAACCTGCGGTAATACAGTATGAATCGATGAAGTGAATTCTGCGTTCCGGAAATTCCCGGCATACCTCTTCGATCGCGCTTTCCGCATTGACGATGGAATTGGAAATCGCACGGGACATATCGGTAAAGATAATATCCTTGCCTTGTTCAAGAAGATTCTTAAAGAACTCATAATACGCATATTCAGAAATCTGCGAGGTATTCGGCATCTTGCCTTCCCGCATGGCTTTAAACAACAATCTCTTGGTATCTTCCGTACAGTCGTCAATATATACCTGACCGTCAAGAGTAAATGTATAGGAAATCACCGGAATATGATGTTCCTCAAGATACTCTTTCGGCAGATCGGCAGTAGAAGATGTTGCAATAATGTAGTCACTCATAGATTACTCCTTGCACGTCGGTATTATATCGAGGTTTTCAGAGATTGTAAAACACTCAGAATCCCCGGTAATCAAATTTCATTTTAGACAGGGTTTCCTGCTTGAACGTCGCGTAGCGGTCTTCCTTGATCGCGGTTCTGGCTTCTTCCATCAGGTGTAACAGGAAGCGTACGTTGTGGATGGATAACAGTCTGGTGCCGAAGCCTTCTTCAGCACGGAACAAATGATTCAGATACGCTTTGGTATAGTTCCTGCAGCAGTAACAGTCACACTCAGGATCCAAAGGACTGAAGTCATCCTTGTATACCGCTTTCTTGATGTTGATCCGTCCCTGGCTGGTTAGCAATGTACCATGTCTGGCCAGGCGTGTAGGTAATACACAGTCAAACATATCGATATTCAGGCTGATGCTCTCAAGAAGATCGTTCACGGCACCGACACCCATCAGGTATCTGGGTTTGTCTTCAGGAAGGGCATTGGCAGACCATCCAACCATCCGTAACATGGTTTCCTTATCCTCACCGACAGAAGTGCCGCCGATCGCGTATCCGGGAAAGTCCATCTCCGTCAGCTTTTCCGCGCAATATAAACGCAGATCTTCGTAGTCACCGCCCTGGACGATACCAAACAGTGCCTGGGTATCCGGATTGGCGTGGGCATCCTTACCACGCTGAGCCCACCGCAGTGTCCGTTCCATGGATGCCTTGGCATACTCATATGTGGCAGGATAGGGGATACACTCGTCAAAGGACATGATAATATCTGCCCCGATCTTATTCTGGATTTGTATGGATTTCTCCGGGGAGAGAAACAGCGTATCACCGTTACGCGGATTCTTGAAGGTTACACCGTCTTCGTTGATCTTCCGGGCATCGGCCAGGGAGAAGACCTGGAAACCTCCGCTGTCTGTTAACATCGGCCCGTGATAGTTCATGAATTTCTGCACACCGCCGGCTTGATGTACGATCTCTTCTCCGGGCTGAAGCCAAAGATGATACGTATTGGCGAGTACCACTCCCGCTCCGGCTTCGTACAGATCTTCCGGAGAGAGGAACTTTACGGTCGCCTGTGTGCCTACAGGCATGAACATCGGGGTTTCCACATCCCCATGGGGTGTGTGTAAAATACCGGTTCTTGCGCCGGATTCTTTACAGATATGTGTGATTTCAAATTGAATTGGTCTATGCACGATAACAAGTATAACAGAAAACGTACTATAATAGTGCTATGAGATCATGTGTTATTAAAATCCATAACCTTCCTGAGACAAATGAACCTGTCCATCACATCACGGTCAAACCCATAGGACTGTTGATCGGCATCATTATCCTGGGACTGGTATTTATCATACGTTATCCTTACTTTGTGGCGGCCGGATTCAGTCTGATCATGCTGGCAACCTTTGCGCTTCTGGTCATGCCGGACAGGACCCTGATCACCTTCACGAAAGAATACATGATTCTGTATAATCTTACGGATCGCACCTCCTGTACCATGATCTACTGGGAAGATATCGTCAACTGGCAGTATGAACGCCATATGCGGAATGACCAGCTGGTGGTGAACCTGGTGAACGGGACTTCCGAGTTCATGGATGTCTACTCCAAGAGATCTGTTGCCAGGTATCTCGAACAATATGCTCCGGGAAAGGAAAAGCACCAGATAGGGGTGGGACAAGGCTGATGATCGTTACCGCAATTGATTTTGAAACGGCAAACAGGCATCCTGCGAGTGTATGCGCATTAGGTGCAGCGGTTCTGGAGTACGGCTCCATTGAGGAGAAAATCTCAACCTTGATCTGTCCGGAAAAGAATGTCGGATGGTTCAGCCGGCAGAATATCGCTGTCCATGGAATATACCCGGAAGATGTGAAGGACGCGCCGACCTTCCCGGAGGTATACCGGACCTTGAAGCCGTATCTGGAGAATGGTCTGGTGGCAGCGCACAATGCCCGTTTTGATATGGCATGTCTGAAGGAAGCCTGTCTGAACTGCGGGATTCCTTTACCGACATTCCGTTATTTTGATACCGTGGAATTAGCCAGGAGGGTATTTCCTCACCTGGAACATCATCGTCTTAATGATGTGTGCGAACATCTGGGATTTGACCTGGATCATCATAAAGCGGACAGTGATGCCATGGGGTGTCTGATGATCGTAGTACAGGCAATGAATCTTACCGGGGTCTATGATCCGGAAGAGATGTTATCCCAGTGCAATACAAGAATCTATGAGTTTTAGGAGGAAGAAACCATGTTGAAGTGCAGAGAATGTAAAGAGTGCAACGGATATGCGTGCCGGGGAGAGATTCCGGGTGTCGGTGGTAAGGACACCGGGCGTGCATTTATCAACAATGTCGAAGGATTAAAGAAAGTGAAGATCAACATGGATGTCTGCTTTGAACCGGGTGATGTATCCACCGAAACAGAGATCCTTGGTATGAAGATGTCCATGCCGGTATTCTCTGCGCCTGTCGCGGGAATAGAGAACAACTACGGCTATGAAATCAGTGAATATGATTATTCCTGCCTGATGCTCAAGGGATGCCGTGATGCCGGTATTCTGGGCTTTACAGGGGACGGAATCAACCTGGAAGAGTTATTTGTAAAACCAGCGACTGCGATCAGTGATCTCGGCGGTATGGGAATCGCGACGATCAAACCTTGGGTAAAAGAGGGTGTAGATGCCCGTATTGAGGCTCTGAAAGGTCTGAATGTGGCCATGGCCGCCATGGATGTGGACGCGGCAGGATTGCCGTTGCTGCGGGCAGGAAAGACACCGGTGGAGACCAAGGGCGTTGAATAGCTCCGCTATATCCGTGAAGCATTGAACAAGAAGTTTATCGTCAAGGGTGTGATGACTGTCCACGCGGCCGAAACAGCCGTAGCCGCCGGTGCTGATGCTATTGTCGTATCCAACCACGGAGGACGTGTCATGGATGATACACCGGGTACGATTGAAGTCCTTCCCGAGATCGTCAAGGCAGTAAAGGGAAAGATCACGATCCTCATCGACGGCGGTATCCGCAGCGGCAACGATATCTTCAAGTGTCTGGCGCTGGGGGCTGACGGGGTACTGATCGGCAGACCGTTTGCGCTTGCCTGCGTAAAAGGCGGCTCCGAAGGTGTTACAGCACTTGCCGCAAAATACCAGGACCAGCTGAAACAGGCGATGCTGATGACCGGATGTCATACGATCAAGGACATCACAGAAGAAAAAGTTATCGTTACAAAATAATGAAAATTGTTTCAGCGATCATGTATGTATTTACATCCGAATTGAAATGTCATATAATTTCAACATTCGAGGGTAAATATGACAGAATTTGAAAACAATGCGTATTTTTGGCAGAAAGTCGACACATTATTTCTGTCCAGTAATCTGAAGATTGCCAAACACAAGGGAGAAGTCCATCACAAGTTTAAGAACCTGATCTATCCGGTGGAATACGGACATCTGGAAGATACGATCTCCACAAGTCCTTCCGGTATATCGGTATATCTCGGTACACAATCCAAATCCAAAGTCACCGGTGTAGTCGTAGCGGCAGATATCCTGATCAAGACGATCGATATCAAACTTCTGGTCGGATGTAACGAAGAAGAAACCTATGAAGTACTTCATTTCCTGAATCAGACGGATTTCCAGAAAACGATTCTGATCCATAGGGGAAATGCGATACCAAGTTGGGGACTGACAGATAACTAAACCCGGATAACACCCTGAATAACCAGGGTGTTTTTCTTTGTGAGAACATAAAAAAGTGACGGTTACTGTCACTATATCTGAAATTCACCTGATTGGTGTACCGTTGAAATCACGGTTGATCTTTTGCAGATCCAGGTTCTCAATCAGTTCCTGTGCATAGCCGAGAGCGTCGTTATATAACTCCAGGAAAGAACGGTTATCCCGGATATCCTCATATACATACTCGTCGTGATCTTCGTTCATGACCATCAAACCATGTGCCTGTTTATGATCCAGCATCATACCGCTGGTCGCATGAGAAATCTTTGCGAGACTCTCCAGACGATATAAGAATTTATATTTCATGTTGTTCGGCCTGAGCAGTTTGGTCAGCTTGGAAACACCGTGAATTGATTCCCGCAGATCCGCAAGCGTCAGATCGATACGGAAGATATCCGCAAACATCTTCCTGTACATGACAGCCAGGATCATGCCGGTATCTTTGGAGACCTTGACATCGTCAAAGACATGATAATCTTTCACAGACATTCCGTGTTCTTCCATGACCAGGACATCCAGGTCTGCCTCGCTGTGCACATGCGCTTCATTTACGCTTACCCCGAACATTTCCGCCGTGCGTACAGCCATGGCGTTGATCAGGGGATGCGCTGTGGAATCCAGCGCGTAATGACATAGAAATCCGTAGTAGTAAGAAGCCAGTTCGGGTACATCTTCCACATAATCCCGGATAAATCCAAGGACTTCCCGTACTTTCTGCACATGCATCAGGTTTCCATATTTGTGCAGGGAACCCGGAAGGTAGGAGAACTTGCTGAAAAACAACACATCCGGACCTTGTGAGCCAAGATAAAACAACTGTTTATTCGTAATCTTCTTTTTCTGTTCCTCAGGTAGTTGTGCGTAGACATCCCGGGCAAATTCTACATGCGTAGTAGCAGCTGGCATCAGTTTAATCCTTCCTCGATCATCTCATAGATCTGTTTCAGTACAGGGTAGATTGCATAGTAAGACTTTGATCCGACCTCGATCCCTGCGCAGTATTTATCCGCGACACTGACAAGATATCCTTCCCTTGTTTCCGGACTGGCAGACGTATTCGGCCACATATGCCTCAGGATACAGTCACGCATGATATCCGTAACTTCAAAATACTTCTCCGCGTTGGTAAATGCCGCAATCGGGTGGATCTCGTTGTGATTCCCCTTGATCGGAGGATTGCTCCGGTAATCATAGAGAAAGAAGTCGTGGAGAAGAGCCCCGCGGGCAGCTTCCTTATAATTCAGACCCAGTTTCTTTGCCCACAGATACGTATACCAGGAGACATTCAGACAATGCTGGTAGCGGTTGGTATGAAGGTGGTGTGTAAATTGCTCAAGTTTCCGGAACTCCGGATGATCCGCGATATCCTTGATGATTTCAAGAAACTCCATGGCATCTTCATCGTTCCAGTCCAGAAAATCTCGTTTTGAACCCAGAATATGTGTCATTTATCCTAAACCGTTTTCTTCAATCAAAGCTTTCATTTTACCGGCTAATCCTCTGACTTTTCTTACCGGAAGGGAACAGATACCGATACGGATATCCTTACCCAGTAAAACCGTATAGATATGATGATCCAGGAAGACCTGATGGATCTTCTTTGTGGTTTCCGGATCTTTACCCTTGATGGTCAGGAAGAATCCCTCTTTGTAAGGATAGATGGGAAGACCACACTCGGCAGCTTCTTTCAGGAAGAGAGAAGAGCGTTCCTTCATCACTTCGATATATTCCTGTTTTTCCTGCAGGAATTGTTCTTTATATTCGCTTTCCACCCAGGCAAAGGTCTCCATACCGCTGTTGGAGATATTCGACCAGGCACTGCGGGCTGTTTTCTCAAATACAGCTTCGGCATCCTGGACATCCCTGAGACGTCTTGCGAGAACGATGGAAGCGCCGCACCGCATGTCGTAGAACGTCAATGTCTTTGAACAACTGAAGGAGATGATGACCATGACGTTTTCCGAAATCGTATTGAATAACGCCATGTACGCGCGGTTCTCAGGGTTGTAGGCATAATCGATGTAGGCGATATCATCCAGCAGCACGACCGGTGTTTTTTCAGAAGCTTCGTTGAGAATACCGATCAGTTCTTTCCATTCCTCAACCGTCATACTGTAACCGGTAGGGTTATGACACGGATCATTCACCAGAATCAGAACCTTGTCCTGGATCTTCTGTACTTTCGCAATCGTCTCACGGATACTGTCCATGTCATAGTGGTCATCTTTGAACAGGGAATACCGGGCGATTTTCAGTGAATTCATTTCTGCCATCAACGCATAATTACTCCAGCAGTTATCCGGCAGGATCACGGTTTCACCTTTCTCCAGGATATTCATCATTGTACTGTTAATGGATCCCGTACCTCCCGGGGTAGCGACGACAGAGTGGGGCAGATCAATCTTGATATCCCCAAAGACCCAGCGGTATACACTGTTCCTGTAGTTTGCGTTGCCGGCTACTCCTGCCGCATACTTTGCCTTGATGCGGCTGTCCAGATGATCATAGTAGTGATAAACGCTCTCGTATGCCACAAGCCTGCCGTCTTCACCGTATAACGTACCGATCGTCGCATTGACGACAAGATCCCCGTTGACCTTCATGTCTGCCTGAGCTCGCTGCGCAATCTCAAATACCGGATCTTTCAATGTATGCGTATCCGCACTTTTTCTGATAAATGCCATATAACTAATCCTCGAATAAATAACTGCCGATTCTTACAAGTGTTGAACCATGTTCAAGAGCAATCGGGAAATCATCACTCATTCCCATGGATAAGATTTGAATTTTTTCAGGACCGAAGATCTTCTGCAGGTCAAGATATAAACCATGTCCCTGTTCAAATACGCGGGCAATCACATCCGTATTCTCCGTATGCGGTCCCATGGCCATGATCCCGCGGACATCCAGATGTTCATATTTCTGACATTCCTGCAGAAAAGATACGGCGTCTTCCGCGCTCAGTCCGGTCTTGTTGGTATCTTCCAGGGCAAGATGAAATTCTGCCAGTACCGGCATGACCTTTCCGATCCTTGCGCACTCCTTGTCAATTACCTTTGCCAGTTCCAGAGAATCCAGAGACTGGATCATGGACACATAGGGGACGATCAAACGAACTTTATTACGCTGCAGGTGGCCGATGAAATGCCAGCGGATATCCTCCGGCAGGTCAGTTTTCGTCAATAATTCCTGCGCGTGATTCTCACCAAAGATTCTTTCTCCCATAGTGTAATACTGAAGAATATCTTCGCGGGAACGCTTTTTGGAAACAATACACAGTTCTGCCTTACCCTGAATCTTTTGTTTTACAACCTCGTAATGTTGTTTATTGATTGCCATACTAAAATTATAGCATTTCTCGTGGTATAATTCGTAATAGGATGAAAAACAAAAGCTTTTGGGACACCAGCGGGAAACTATTGCTGGCACTTGCTCTGGTAATCGGTATCATCAGTCTGACGATGAATATCATGACTTTTCTTCTGGAAAGACGGAATAACGTACCACAGTATGAACCAAGACCACAGGTACCGCAGGAAGAAGTCAGTGTGATCAATGTACTGGCATTAGGCGCTGTAGACTACCATCAGACAGAGTATACAGACTATACTCCGTGTTTTTCAAATATGCTCCGGATGATCGCCAACCACGATATCTCCGTATACAGCCAGATCACCCAGACCGGTACAGATCTTCCGGAAGATTTCGCAAAGGCAGTGGAAGTGTCCGGACTGAACAGTGTGGCTCTGGCCAATGCCGGCAGTCTTTCCCACGGGAAGGAGGGTGTAGAGACAACACTTTCCTGCTGGCAGAATACAGGACTGCAGGAAGCCGGACTGAATACCGGTACGGATATGCAGAATCTGATCCATGTCTTTGAAAAGAACAATATCTCGGTTGTGTATCTTTCTTATACGGATATTCTGGACGATGAACTTCCGGAACAGACAAAATATCTGGTCAACGTCTATGACGAACGTACACCGGAGATCGTCTCCAGAGCGGCATCCCAGGCAGATGTAGTAATCGTGTCTGTATACTGGGAAGGGGAAGACCGTTCTGCGCCTTCCGCCCGCCAGCAGCAGATTGCCAAGGAACTTGCGGATGCCGGTGCTTCCGTGATCATCGGGAATGCCCCGGATGCCATACAGCCGGCAGGGTGGATCGACGATACCCTGATCTTCTACTCGCTGGGAGATCTTCTCAGTGACCGCAGCACGCAGAGCTTCGGTTTTGCCGGAGCGGTGACCATCACCAAGTCCACATACAAGGACAACAAAAAAATAGAGCTGACCAATCCCCGCGTGGAACTGATCAGCACACAATGTTCAGACAATACGATCTGCAGAGTATCTCCGTATAACACAATAACTTCCAACGCAGAGAATACACCGGAATATCAGGAATATGTACGGGTGATCCAGATGCTGGATGACTCGATCCGGATCGGCGGACTTCAGTAATTATTCTTAAATCAGATGACGTTTCTCCAACGTCGGCATAATGATCTTGAACACGGCATACATGGCGGCAATCTCCACCGGCAGAAGTACCGTGTTTTTTATAATACTCTTGGCGAAGTAGTAGTAGAATCCCTTGGAGAACATCATAGAAGACCAGAGAGATCCCATCAGTAAATTTACCAGATAATTGACACAGATCTTGGACCCGGCAAGTCTCCAGAGCGTGATCTTCTGCCTGTACAGGAAGAGGGCATAGATCAGTGAACCGGCCATGGAGGATAATGTATACCCGAAGAAGAACGGTCCTGTCGGATGAATGATAAAGGACAGGATATCGGTAACCATACCGGAAACAACCGCTGCTACAGGTCCCAGAATACAAGATTCCACAGACACAAAGAGAAATGTGAAAAGGATCCTCAGATTATCGGCTACCGGAATATACCAGTAGGAGACCACGATCTTCAAGGCGATCATGGATGCCATAATTGCGAGATACTTGGTTGAGTGGAGTTTTTCTGCTGAAGATGACCAATATTCCTTGCTAAACATAAAAGCCTCCTTTCTCGCCCGTAAATGTGTGAAAAAGGAAGCTTTTCACCATTGGGAGAGTGCACCACCGCAAGAATACGTTCTTTTCGTCCAAGAGTTCCCAAGACTCCAGGCACTTAACGCTATACACCTTGAACAATCATAATCTATCAATACTTACGTCATTCGTCAATAATACGAGGATTTTTTCTTTTTTATGACACTTAATCCGGAAGAAAAAAAGTCACACGAAATCACATAATTCATCGATAATTCTGCGTAGAAAAAATCATACTATATCCTCAGAAAGATAATTATGGTAATCAGAATTTCCCCTCTTCTGAAGACCGTTATATATGAATCCCCTCAAAAAAGAAAAGGCTCTGAAAAGAGCTTTTTCTTACCTCAGACATGACAAGATTGATTGTATAAAGCAGATCTTACACTTTATAATATGGAATAAGCAGTAAACAAGACCCTGCGGAAAAGGACTGGTACACGTGTATGAAAAAGAATATCCGAAACATCTTCTTCGATCTGGACGGTACATTATTACCGATGGATCAGGATCAATTTACCAAAGTATATTTTTCATACCTTGCCCAGTCGATGGCTCCGCATGGCTATGAAGCCAAGAAACTGATTGAATCGATCTGGACCGGTACCAAGGCCATGGTCACCAACGACGGTACGATGACCAACGAAGAACGGTTCTGGACAGTTTTTGATCAGATTTACAACAACCAGAGCCGCAAAGACTATGAACTATTTAATCAGTTTTATATCCAGCACTTTGTGAACGCTAAGAGTACCTGCGGGTATAATCCGAAAGCTGCCGAGACCATCTCCCGTCTGAAAGAGAAGGGTTACCCGGTTATTCTGGCTACGAATCCGATTTTCCCGATGGTCGCAACAGCCCAGAGAATTGCCTGGGCAGGACTCAATCAGGAAGATTTCGCGTTGGTAACGACGTATGAGAACTCGCATTACTGTAAACCAA
This sequence comes from Solobacterium sp., assembly GCA_017512555.1. Lineage (GTDB taxonomy): Bacteria > Bacillota_I > Bacilli_A > Erysipelotrichales > Erysipelotrichaceae > Bulleidia. Next base: position 23,873 of record JAFWFE010000036.1, read on the forward strand.
ATCCCAGGTATTATACGGAAATCTGTGAGATCCTGGGTCTTGATCCGGAAGAGTGTGTTATGATCGGAAATGATGCGTCAGAAGATCTGGCGGCGGAATTATGCGGTATGGAGGTATTCCTTCTGACGGATGATCTGATCGACAGTAAGGGTGTTCTATCGAAGAGGGACATTCCTCACGGCAGTTATGATGCGTTGTGGGAGTGGCTTGGCATATAGTACAGGATCTCCGTAATCGGAGATTTTTTCTTTCCAAAAGAAAAGGAAAGGACTATAATCTTTATTGTCTTACAGGACATTGTAGTCTGATGACAACAATGCTCTTCTGCTATGAATGTACTGCAGAAGTTTTTATTTTTTGTAAGACGGAAGGGGATTATATATGTTTGAAAAATTCTTTAAGCTTGAAGAAAACGGCACAAATGTACGTACAGAGCTTCTGGCTGGTCTGACTACATTCATGACCATGGCGTACATCATCGCCCTGAACCCGAATCTGCTGACAGGATTTGCGGTAGGTACTCCACTCTGGAACGGTGTATTCCTGGCTACTTGTCTGGCTTCTGCAGTCGGTACGATTTGTATGGCATTCCTTGCGAACAAACCGTTTGCGATGGCTCCAGGCATGGGTCTGAACAGCTTCTTTGCGGTTGTTGCAGGAAATATCGTCGCTCTCACCGGCAGAGATTATACCAGCGCATTCCAGGCTGCTCTGTGTATTATCCTGGTTGAAGGTCTTGTGTTTATCTGCCTCAGTGTTCTCAACATTCGTCAGAAGATCGTTGATTCCATTCCGCTGGGCGTACGTTTGGGTATTGCGCCTTCCATCGGACTGATGCTGATGAACATCGGCTTTGGCTCCAACGTTGGTATCTACGCGGAAGGTAACGGATATTCCGCACCGTTCTATGTCATGCGTGACTTCTTTGGCGCTCTTACACCAAGTACGATCAAGAATGGCATGGGTGCAGAATACAGTGTTATGGTTCTTACCGTAATTACCATGTTTGTCGGTCTGTTCACTATTGTACTGCTTGCCAAGAAGGGGAAAAAGGCTGCAGTTCTGATCGGTATGCTGGTTGCTTCTGTCGTTTACTGGGCAGGTCAGGCAATCTTCTTCCATACAAATCCGTTCGCAAGTCTTACGACAGCTTCCTGGGTACCTCCGTTTGCGGATATGGCCTCCACAACATTATTCAAGTTTGACTTTGAAGGTTTCCTGCAGATCGGCTGGTTCACAGCGATTACTCTGATCATCACATTCTGTATGATCGATATGTTCGATACGATCGGTACTCTGGTAGGTACAGCTTCCCGTGCCGGTATGACCGATGAAAACGGCAATATGCCTCAGATGAAGGAAGCTCTGCTTTCCGATGCTGTCGGTACTGTCTTCGGTGCTGTTACAGGTACATCTACAGTTACGACATTCATTGAATCTGCAGCTGGTGTTGAAGCAGGCGGACGTACAGGTCTTACCGCTCTGACCACTGCCGTAATGTTCCTGGCATGTATGTTTATCGCTCCGATTGCCGCAATTATTCCTGCAGCAGCGACATCTTCCGCACTGATCTATGTCGGTGTGCTGATGCTTGAAGGTCTGCAGAATGTTGACTTCCGTGATCTGGATCAGGTTGTTCCTGTATTCATCATGTTGCTGGCTATGCCGATCTCCGGTTCTATCGGACATGCAATCGGTCTTGCCATGATTGCCTATACGATTATCAAGGTATTCTCCGGTGAAGCGAAGAATGTATCTGCTCTGACTTATGTCATTGCGGCACTGTTCCTCGTCAAGTTCTTTGCGGTTGTATAAACCAGTATAGACAAAGTAGTATAAAGCCCGTCATTACCGGCGGGCTTTTTTCATGAATTCTTTATATTGTTTCTGCGGTGTATCTTCGACAGTATGTTCCTCCAGGGTAAGAGGATTGCGGAAGGTGATGCGGTCTGCCCAGAGGCACATTCCGGGATAGGTAGTATCCGGTACACCATACAGGGGATCGTTGATGATCGGATGCTTATGGGCACTGAGATGGACACGGATCTGGTGTGTTCTTCCGGTATCCAGCGTACAACGTAATAATGCCAGTTCTCCCAAACGTGCCAGGCAGTGTACATGAGTAATGGCTTCTTTCCCGGTATCGGATATTCGGTATTTTCCGCTGACATGCCTGTCTCTGCCGATAGGATCGGAAAAGGTGAAGTTCTGTCCCGGACGCATCTTTCCGTGGCATATTGCGAGATATTCCCGGTGAATCTGTTTCTGCATCAGTTGTTTGTCATACCATGCCTGAAACAGGGGTATCTTCACGAATAACATCAATCCTGTCGTCTCGGTATCCAGACGATGGATAAACCTCACCGGTGCATGGATCCCGTGGTTGATCTGGTAACGGGCAGCCTGCGCGGCTAGAGTATCTGTACGCTCAAAGCCGTCATGGACAAGCATTCCCGCATCTTTATGTACAATATACACAAAATCATCTTCGTAGAGGACAGGACATTCTTCTTCCGCAGGGGCATAGTCCACATCCTCACTGTCAATCGGAAGCGTGAGAATATCTCCGGCATGCAGGATGGCAGAGAGATCCCTGACCTGTACACGGTTGATCCGCGCATTCAGGTTTTTCTGTTTCTTTACGGGAATAGATAAGTTGTTATAGAACTCCTGCAAGGTAATTCCTTCTTCGGCAGGACTTAAGAACACTTCCAGTCTTCCCGGTTTTATTTCATAGTTCATGGCATCAGTATAACAGGTATTGTTATTTCAATGACACACAAACGCAGCCTCTTTATCAAAAATGAAATATGACAGGGGTTTGGGTCTTTGGGATTTCGTCTCTTTTTTTCGTAATTCTTTGATGAGCACATGCGATTACACAGGTTGGTGATACAATAAGTATATTAATTATCAGTGAGGGGTATTATGAAAATCGTATTGGATCATTTGACGAAAAGGTTTCCCAACCGGAATAAGGATGGCGGTTTTGTGACAGCTGTTTCTGATTTTACCTTTGAGATTCCGGATGGTAAGCTTGTAGGTCTTCTGGGACCTTCCGGATGCGGAAAGAGTACGATGCTGAATATGATCTGCGGGCTGGAAGTGCCTTCAGAAGGAAGAATATACTTTGGCGAAGATGATGTGACAGAGCTTCCTCCGGAGAACCGGGGTGTAGGCATGGTCTTCCAGAGTTACGCTTTATATCCGCATCTGACGGTCATGCAGAATATTACTTTCCCTTTGGAAAATCTGAAGGGAAAGGATAAACTCACCAAAGAACAGATGAAGGCAAAGGCTCTGGAAGCTGCCAGACTGGTGCAGATCGAACAATTGATGGAAAGAAAGCCGAGCGAGATGTCCGGCGGTCAGCAGCAGCGTGTTGCGATTGCCCGCGCCTTGGTAAAGAAACCAAGAGTATTACTGCTGGATGAACCTTTATCCAACCTGGATGCGCGTCTGCGTCTTCAGACCCGTGAAGAAATCCGCCGTATTCAGAAAGAAACCAAAATTACTACGGTATTTGTTACCCATGACCAGGAAGAAGCGATGTCTATTTCGGATCTGATCGTGGTCATGAGTGCTGGTGTCCTGCAGCAGATCGGTAAGCCGCAGGAAGTCTACGATGATCCGGTAAATCTGTTTGTCGCAAAATTCCTGGGTACTCCCGCAATCAATGTCTTTACCGGGAAGATACGCAACCACCGGTTATTTATCGGTGATGAACCGGTGATGCATGTTCAAGAAGATGACCGGGAAGTCTATGTCGGTATACGTCCTGAGGGATTTATCCTGGATGAAAACGGACCGTTTACCTGCGCACTGAACCGTGTCGAAGTCATGGGCAGGGATACCAGTGTGGTTTCCACACATCCGCTCTGTGAGAATGTTGTTGTACGCTCAATCATCAGTACCGAAGACAAGCCGGATCCTGACGCACAGGATGTACACTTCTTCCTGAAGCCTCAGAAAACGCTTCTCTTTGACCGGAATACCCAGGAACGTATTTACTACCATGAAGTACCGGAGGCTCTATGAATACGCGTTCTCTGAAGCCCTGGCTGTATCTTCTGCCGGCAATCCTGTTCCTGACAGCGTTCATGGTTTATCCGCTGTTTGACGTATTTGTGTATTCTGTAGAAGAGGGGTATAACTTCGCATCGCAGACCTACAGTGGAACAGGTATCTATAATTACTCCTATGTACTTCATGACCAGTACTTCCTGCAGGCAGTCAAGAATACCTTCATCCTGGTCATTATCACAGTACCGTTATCTACCGGTATCGCTTTACTGATCTCTCTTGGATTAAACTCCCTGCCCAAGTTGAAGGATCTCTACCAGACGATCTTCTTCCTGCCGTATGTGACGAATACCCTGGCTGTCGGCCTGGTGTTCATGATCCTGTTCAAGAAGACACCGTATTCGGAAGGATTTGTGAATCTGCTGATCCACTTCTTCGGCGGTGAATCGGTAGACTTTATCGAAGGACCATATTGGGCAAAGATGTTTGTGATGTGTTTCTATACGGTGTGGATCGTATTGCCGTTCAAGATCCTGATTCTGACGAGTGCCCTGGCATCGGTGGACCAGGATTTGTACAAGGCTGCCAAAGTCGACGGTACTTCCAGATTACGTATTTTCTATAAGATTACCTTGCCGATGATCTCACCTATGATCTTCTACCTGATCATCACCGGTTTTATCGGCGCGTTTAAAGCTTACAGTGACGTGGTGGCGATTTTCGGTGTGAATCTGAACGCTGCCGGTATGAATACCATCGTGGGATATGTCTATGACATGTTGTACGGAGACAGCGGGGGATATCCATCGTTCGCTTCTGCGGCAGCTTTGATCCTGTTCGCCATCGTCCTGACCATCACCTGTATCAACCTGCTGGTCAGTCGGAAGAAAGTTTATTATGACTGAGGTGCGTAAGATGAGTACGAAGAATACAGATTTCAAAAACATTGAACGCGCCGCAAGAAACCGCGAAAAAACCCGGAAGATCATCACCTATGTCTTACTGACGATCTGGGCTTTGATCGTATTATTCCCGTTCTACTGGATGATTCTCACCTCAGTGAAAAGCTACGGCGCATATAACGCGGAATACATTCCGCAGTTATATACGCTGGCTCCGACATTCCAGAACTACGTAGATGCGTTTACGGCAGTTCCGCTGGCAAGATATTTCCTGAATACGATCATCTTTACGGTGATCACTACAGGAGTCATGTTGATGGTGACCGTGTTTGCCGCATTCGCGTTTGCCCGTCTGGAATTCCGCGGCAGAAATCTCCTGTTTACGTTATTCCTGGCTTTGATGATGATTCCGAATGAATTAGTTATCATCACGAACTTTGTGACGATCACGAATCTCGGTATGCGCAATACGTTTACCGGTCTGATCCTGCCGTCAATTACCTCAGTATTCTATATCTATCTCCTGAAGGAGAACTTTGAACAGGTACCGGATGAGTTGTATAAGGCAGCCAAGGTTGACGGTACATCTGACCTGAAATATCTGTTCAAGGTATTGATCCCGATCTGTCAGCCGACAATCGTTACGATTACGATCCTGAAGGTGATCGAATGCTGGAACTCCTATGTCTGGCCGAGATTGATCACTGACAGTCCCACATACTTCCTGGTATCCAACGGTATCCAGGAGATCCGTGAGAACGGATTCGGACGTGAGAATATACCGGCGATGATGGCGGCCGTGGTAGTTATCTCCATTCCTTTGATCGTGCTGTTTCTGATCTTCCATAAGAAGATCATGGAGGGTGTCTCCAGGGGAGGTACGAAGGGATGAGGATGTTAAAACGAGTACTGGTATTCTTCCTGTTCGTATGTATCCTGAGTGGATGTCACGGATCCCGGAATATTGAGACGTTTGCGATTCCTGCGCAGTTTGATGAAAGCCGTCAGTATGAAATCGTCTTCTGGGCTAAAAACGATACCAACAAGACACAGACAAGGATCTACCAGAAGGCAATTGAAGATTTTGAAAAACTCTATCCGAACATCAAGGTGAATATCCGTCTGTATACAGACTACGGAAAGATCTACAACGATGTCATCACCAATATTTCCACGAATACGACACCAAATGTATGTATTACCTATCCGGATCATATCGCGACGTATATTACCGGCAGTAATGTGGTCGTACCTCTGGATGATCTGTTTGCGGATCCATCCTATGGGTTCGGAGGTTCCCAGCTGAAGTATGATGGTCCCTCTAGAGAAGAAATGATCGACGGATTTATCGAGGAATGTTTCGTCAAGGATCATTACTATGCAATTCCGTATATGCGCTCTACAGAAGCCCTGTATATCAATAAGACTTTTGTGGAGAAGCTCGGTTATACGGTTCCGGATATCGTCACCTGGGATTATATCTGGGAAGTATCCCGGAAAGCTGCCGAGAAGGATGCGGATGGAACATATAAACTGAACGGACAAAAGGTCATGCTGCCGTTTATCTACAAGTCTACGGATAACATGATGATCCAGATGCTGAAACAGAAGAATGCCGGTTATTCCACGGCAGAAGGGAAGATCGAGATCTTCAACGATACCACAAGAGAACTATTGTACATGATCTCTGAGAATACCCGGAAAAACGCATTCTCCACGTTCAAACTCTCAGGATATCCGGCAAACTTCCTCAATGCGGGACAGTGTGTATTCGCGGTGGATTCTACAGCCGGTGCCACATGGATGGGTTCCGATGCGCCTCTGATCGATATCGCCGCAGATAAGATCGTACCGTTTGAGACCGTTGTACGGATGATTCCCCAGTTTGATCCGGAGAATCCCCGGATGATCTCGCAGGGACCATCTCTGTGTATCTTTAACAAGGAAGATACGCAGGAAGTACTGGCATCCTGGTTATTTGCCCAGTATCTGCTGACAAACGATACACAGATTGCCTATGCCAAGACCGAAGGATATATCCCGGTAACCAGGAAAGCCCAGGAGTCAAAGGAATATCAGGATTATTTAGCCAGGGCAGGACAGGACAACAACGAGTATTACGATGTCAAGATCAAAGCCTCGAAACTGATGCTGGACAATATCCCGAATACCTTTGTGACACCGGTATTCAACGGCAGTACATCTCTGCGTGACGCTTCCGGACAGATGATTGAAGATGTCACAAAGTCCATCAAGCGTAAACAGACCGTGGATGACGCTTACATCGATAAACTGTTTGAAGATGTCACATCATTGTACCGTCTGGATCAGATCAGCACATCCACAGGAAAACGAGATCTCGGTCCGCTTCCTGCTACAGCCAAGGCCTTGTTATACACCCTGGGTATTACCTGGATCCTGATTATCATTTATGTGCTCCATGAACGATATAAGAAAAAAATGTAGCAATTATTCAAAATGACGTATAATGTTATCGTCTGTTAAAGGACAAAGGGAGAAAGAAATGAAAAAGTTAAGTAATGTATTGATGGCATCAGTTCTTGTATTCTCTGCAGCTTGTTCTAAACCGGCAAGTAATACACCTGCAGCGAGCACAACACCTGAGGCTACTACTGAAGCCACAACAGCCCCGGAAACTCCGGAAGTTGCTGTAATGTCTTATGCCGAATATGACGCGGCAGCGATTGACGATGAAGTCGTTGTTGAAGCTTATGTACAGGGAAAACAGTCCTGGTGGGACAACAAAGCTACTGTTTATCTTCAGGATGAAGACGGTGCTTACTTCCTGTATGAACTCGCCTGCACAGAAGAAGACTATGCGAAACTGACGGAAGGACAGAAGATCCGTGTTCATGGCTTCAAGTCTGAATGGGACGGAGAAGTGGAAATCGTTGACGGTACATTCGAGATCGTTGACGGTAACTGGGTCGCAGAACCTGTAGATGCTACAGAACTCTGGGGCACTGTAGACATGATTTCCCGTATGAACCAGAAGGTTGTCTTCAAGGGCGTAACAGTTGAAGAGTATGTCACAAAAGATGGTGAACACACAGGTGCGGCATTCGCATACAAGAATGCGGAAGAAAAGACCGATGACCTGTATTACCAGGTAACTCTGGGTGATACCACATATGATTTCTGCGTAGAGTATTATCTCTGCAATCAGGATACTGATGTGTACAAAGCTGTAGAAGCATTACAGCCCGGAGATGTTGTGGATGTGGAAGGATTCCTCTATTGGTATCAGGGACCGAACCTCCATACAACAAAGGTTACACCTGCTAAATAACTAACTGACGTAAAACTTCTGTTCGTTGACCGGGCAGAAGTTTTATTCATGTCAGAATGATGGGAAAAAGAGAGATGAAGACAATACATGTAGTGGCTGCGATCATTGTCCATGGCGATCAGGTCTTTGCGACACAGCGGGGTTACGGAGACTGGAAGGATTACTGGGAATTTCCCGGTGGTAAGATCGAAGCCGGTGAGACCCCGGAAGAAGCTCTGCGCCGGGAGATCCGGGAAGAACTGGATACAGAGATCACTGTCAGAGAAAAACTGACAACTGTAGAATATGATTACCCGGAGTTTCACCTGACGATGGAATGTTATCTCGCAGAGGTGAAAGAAGGGAGTCTTGTATTAAAGGAGCATGAGGCTGCCCGCTGGCTCAGAAAGGATGAACTGGACAGTGTACAGTGGCTTCCGGCAGATCAGACAATGATTGAATTACTGCGTAACAGGAGAAATAGTATGAATACAGCGAAGATGAAATGGACAAGAGAACCAGAGAATTATCTGGTCCAGCCTGACCGTATAGAGATCACAACCATGCCTCATACAGATCTGTGGCAGCGTACATACTATCATTTCCGTAATGACAATGCGCCGGTACTCCAGATAGAAACGGAAAATCAGTACTTCTCCTTTACGGTGAAAACAGATTTTACCGAGAGTCATCATCGGTTTGACCAGTGCGGGATTGTCATGTACCTGGATAGTGAAAACTGGCTTAAAGCATCCGTGGAATACGAAAATGAATCATTCCAACATCTGGGTTCTGTCGTCACAAATCACGGATATTCCGACTGGGCAACGACCGCAATTCCGGCGGATGTAAAGATGATGTGGTACCGTTTCAGCCGGAGGGAAGATGATTACTGCATTGAGTGTTCACAGGATGGTGAGAATTTCACCCAGATGCGTGTCTGCCACATGTGGGAAGGTTCCGGAAAGATCAGCTTTGGTATCTATGCCTGCAGTCCGGAAGATTCTCAATTCAAGGCTGTATTCACGGAGATGAAGATCACGGAATGTATGTGGAAAGCCCATGATGGTCAGCAGCCGGATTAATCTCTGTCTGATCAAGAGGAAAGTGTATGCTGATATCTGAACTGACAAAAGAAAATCTGACTGACGAAGTCATCGGCAAGGTTTTGTTTACGGGACTGGAAGATACCGGTGAGAAGGTGGATTGTATTATCGTTCTGGGAAGTAGAAAAGCATCTGTATACAGAGTGCCGGTTGCCGTAAAGGCATATCAAGATCACCGTTCAGACAAGATCATCATGTGCGGAGGAAAAGTCCGGGATTTTCCGGAAGGTCCAATGAGTGAAGCACAGAATATGCGTAACTGCGCAGAAAGTCTTGGGGTAAAGAGTGAAGATATTCTCATGGATGAGTACTCCATGAATACCGTGGAGAATATCCTTCAGGCACTGGTACTGTTACAGCGAAACTTCGGACTGAACCAGGTACACAAAGTGCTGCTGGTTACGGTTTCGTACCATATGAGAAGAAGTCTCTGTATCGCGGAATACTTGTTTCCTGCACACATTCAGGTAATTCCATGTCCGGCAGAAGATATCCATACCAGGAAAGATAACTGGATGAACAACCCTGAAGGAAGAGACAGGGCATTAACTGAGGTAAACAAGATCATTCTGTCGGTGAAGAATGGTCTGTTCCCGGATTTTGAACTATAATACCAGTTCATCACAAATCACAGATTGTACAAAAAACCGGAGTGTGTGTATATTACAAAGCTCCGGTTTTACATTTTGGATAATACTACAATGGTCTCGATATGCTGTGTGGAAGGAAATAAATCATAGGGGATGATCGTCAGGATATGATACTTCCGCTTTAACTGATTCAGGTTCTTTGCCAGGGTAGCAGGGTTGCAGGAAATATAGACGATCCGCTTAGGCATCTTTTCCAGAATTGCCCGCATCATTTCTTCCGATAAGCCGGAACGGGGAGGATCGACAAGCAGACAGCCGACATCTTCCTTGATCTCGGTCAGGCCTTTTGCGGCATCCTCACAGATAAAGCGTGCTTTGTCCTGGATACCGTTTTGTTCAGCGTTGTGTCTGGCATATTCCACTGCTGCCGGGACATTCTCTATGCCGATGATTCTCTTTGCCTTTGAGGCTGCCATCAGAGACATCGCTCCGACACCACAGTACGCTTCCACAAGCAGATCACAGGGATCGATCTTACTGACTGCCATGGTGTATAGACGCTCTGCCTGTTCGATATTCAGTTGGAAGAATGCATCCGGAGGAAGATTCAGGGTGATACCACAGATCTCTATGGTTATCGACGCAGTACCGTACAATAAACGGGGAACCGAACCGATCGCTGAACGGGTATTCTTCTGCTGGTTGATACTCTGGAAGATACCGGTTATTCCGGGCAGGGAAGATAATTCTTTAACCAGTGCTTCAGGAATCGTTTCCTTGCCTGTCACGAGCGTACATTGGGTCTGTTTCTGAATCGTACGGATGATCAGGAACCGCAGTCCCTGACGTGTTTTAGACGTATATACGGGATACTTGTGGTGATTCAGGACCGCCAGGATCTGTCTGCGTTTTTCTTCCAGTTCCGGGGTGTGGATCGGACAATGATCTACCGCGATAAAACGATTGGAATTACGCGCGTACATGCCTGTACAAAGTTTTCCGTCTACCTCTGCGATTGGAAGTTTGCAGGCACTGCGGTAGCCGTAACTACGTGTATCTCCGTGCATCTTACGGACATGCAGAGACTTGATTCCGGCATATCTGTATAATGTCTCCCGCAGGATCTCCAGCTTGTTTTCTTCCTGTGCAGAGTGTTCCATGCATAGTAACGGACAACTTCCGCATTCCTGCTGATACGGGCATACGGATTTGATCCTGTGTTCACTGGATGTAATACGCTTGATCAACTTTGCGTAGGCATAGTTGGGCTTCTGTTCGGTAATTTCGATCTCTGCGGTTTCCCCGGGATAGACATCATCACAAAATACCGGTTTTTTCTGCAGAAAACCGATTCCCTCACCATTGATTCCCATTTTCTTGAATTCCAGTTTCATGATTACCTCAGGAAAGTCAGATACGGATCTTCCGTGAAATTATCCAGGCTGTAGATGAAATAAACATCGGTATCCGGTTCAATCAGTTCAGATACGGGATCCCGGTAATACCGCAGGTCGACCATCTCAATCTGTTCATATTCATAAGCGAGATAGGGGACCAGGATATGCGCGTAGGAGTCTTTAATAATCACGGCTTTTTTGTGATTCTTCAGATCTGTCTGGATCTTGACATAGGGGTGATTCCCATCCAGGTAATACATATACTGGTCTTTTTCCTCTAAACGCTGATCACTGTAGAGAGAATCAGACTCATGGTCATCAAACTGTACGGTTACCTGGATCTCCGGGTCATGGTGGTAGCGGTATACCGGATCACCATCATGCCAGAAATACCCGGAACGAGAGTATAGTGTACCTTTGAAATGATCACTGACCTGTTCATAGGTGAACGATTCCGGTTCCTTGTCCAGAACTGTGTGACAGATCTCCTGATAGGCGAGATACGCGCCTTTTTCGTTCCAGTGATGGTCGGTATGGAAATACAGGTCATCCCGCGCATCCATCACCGATGTAAGGTCAATAAACTTCTGTGTACCTGCCTGGTCTTGTAAATCATGGATCAGTGCTGTCTGATCCAGATTCCAGGAACCTGCCGGAAGTACTTGTTTTTCCATGTCTGCTGCTGTAGGTACGATCAGGATATTACTCTGATGATCTATGGAGTCACAGAATTCCGTGATGGATTTCATGTTCTGGTTCAGGATCTTCTCGTTATAGGTCTGGAATCTGCGGATGAGATGTTCCTTCGCAAGATAGACATCATTATTCCTGGTTGTGCCGGTAGATAATACAGACAAAGCTTTTAACTCGATCCAGAGATCTCTGCCGATAAAGTGATCACTGAACCATGATTCAAACTGATCGTCGAATTTACCTCCGAAGACATTGGAAGGTGACAGGGAAGGGAACTCCGCAAGATACCGGTTCTCGTTCTCCGAGTAAGTCTTCTTCGGCCAGAAACAGTTAAAAACCGTAAGTACCACAAGATAACTTACAAAGATCAGGATCGTCAGTTTTTGTATACGTTTTGTCTTCATATCAGAACCGGAAATATAAGAAAGGATTGTACGAAGCGTCTACGATGAATGCCGTACAGACAAGCAGACAGAGTACCGCCAGCACCGGCGCAGCCCATGCCAGTTTCTTATTCTGCAGAATATTCAGTTTATCTTTGAATAACGGTGTGGAAGAGACCGCGCACAATACAAATAACACGATATAATTACGCAGATAATCCAGGGTCAGCCCGTTGAATACCGGGGCATTTCCGAACATCACACCAAGATAACGCAGACCGGCGGAGAAATCGGTAAACGCGAAGAAGACCCAGGCAATCAGGACAATGAACATGGTATAGATATGCGTGATCCAGGCAGGACATTTCTTTAACAGATCCAGCAGGAATAACTTCTCCAGAATCAGGATCACACCGTAAAATACACCCCAGAAGATGAAATTCCAGGAAGCTCCGTGCCAGAGACCCGTCAGCATCCATACGATCAGAATATTCAGGATCTGCCGTTTCAGACCCTTACGGTTGCCTCCCAGAGGAATGTAGACATAATCACGGAACCAGAAGGACAGAGACATATGCCAGCGTCTCCAGAACTCTGTGACAGAGCGGGAGATATACGGATACTGGAAGTTCTCCAGGAAGTCGAAACCAAGCATTTTCCCAAGACCGATTGCCATGTCAGAGTATCCGCTGAAGTCAAAATAGATCTGGAACGCAAAGGCCAGGATACCAAGCCATGCCAGGATAACCGATTGGCTGCCTTGAGGAAGGGCAGAGATCTCATCGTGAATCAGACCAATCTGGTTGGCCAGAAGTACTTTCTTGGCCAGACCACACAGGAAACGCATCACACCCTGAAAGAAAGAATCCCGGGTGATCTTCCGCTCATTGAGCTGTTTCGCAATATCGGTATATCGGACGATGGGACCGGCAATCAGCTGCGGGAACATCGTCACATAAGCACCGAAGCTGACGATACTCTTCTGGGGATCTGTCTCCTTACGGTACAGATCAATCGGGTAGGACATGGTCTGGAAGGTATAGAAGCTGATACCGATTGGTAAAGCTAACCGCAACGGATGTATTGCGCGCAGTCCGAGATGATTCAGATTTACCGCAAGAAAATCCCAGTACTTGAAGAAACCAAGCAATAACAGGTTAAAGATGATACACAAGGTAAGATATCTGCGGGATCTTTTTCTATCCGTATCCCGGTAACGGCTGATAAAGTTACCGAAGATCCAGTTGATGATGATGGAAAATACCATGATCACCACGTATACCGGTTCACCCCAGCCGTAGAAGAAAAGACTTACAAGTAATAATACGAGATTCCGGAAAGCAACCGGAACCAGAAAATAGACCAGTAATACTACCGGCAGATAGGCAAACAGGAACGTCAGACTGCTGAATACCATAACTCAATCATTATACAAGAATCTTCTCTGTTCGTGTGCAATTTCATGGTAATATTACAGGGATGAAAACGAAAAGAAATTTTACCCGCGCAGAAGTCACCAGAAAACAGGAAAAACGGATCCGTGAGGGTCATCCGTGGATCTATGAAGATGAGATCACGCAGATGGATATACCGGAAGAAAACGGATGTTTTGTGGATGTTTTCAGCAGTAAAGGGACATATCTCGGCACCGGGATGTACAGTGAACACTCTAAGATACGTATACGTCTGTTAGGTAATAACGCCAATGAACAGTACGATGACGCGTTTTTCCTGCGCCGGCTGAAGTATGCCGTGGAATACCGCATGGATGTGATGGGAGAGGATTTTGCGAACTGCCGTCTGATCCATGGGGAAGCGGACGGAATGCCGGGAGTAACTGTCGATAAATACGGACCGGTACTGGTCAGTGAGATCTCGACGTACGGTATGGATATACGCAAGGATCTGCTGTACCGGGGACTGAAAGACCTGCTGGCAGAGAAGGGGTATACCGTCAGTGGTATCTATGAACGCAGTGACAGTGAATTACGGACCAAGGAGGGACTGGCCAAGGTAACCGGATGGGTAACGGAATATACGGAAAAGGAGATCCCGGTACTGGAGATCAATGAAAACGGGATCCTCTACGATGTAGATATTATCAACGGACAGAAAACCGGGTTCTTCCTGGACCAGAAGTATAACCGTCTGTCGGTAAGAAAGCTTGCGGCCGGAAAGAATGTGCTGGACTGCTGTACCCATACCGGGTCATTTGCCATCAATGCGGCATACGGCAAGGCTGTGCAGGTCACAGCCCTGGATGTTTCGGAAACAGCCCTGGAGATGGCGCGTAAGAATGCCTGTAAGAATCATCTGGAAGAGAAGATACACTTTGTCCAGGCAGACGTATTTGAGTACCTGGAAGAGTGTCTTCGCAGTCATACACGTTATGATTTTATCGTCCTGGATCCTCCTGCCTTCACTAAGAGCCGCAGTACGGTACGCAACGCATCTCACGGCTATGAACGGATCAATACGCTGGCCATGCGTATTCTGCCCCGGGGAGGATATCTTGCGACTTGTTCCTGTTCGCATTTTATGAGTACGGAAATGTTCCGCGAGATGCTTGCGGAATCTGCCCGCAAAGCCGGTGTAACCATCCACATCATTGAAGAAAATCATGCGTCCCCGGATCATCCGAGACTGATGAATGTACCCGAAACAGATTACCTGAAATTCTTTTTAATACAGGTAATCTGAGAAAAAAGTTCAGGATTACGAGAACAGTGATTACCCAAAAAATGTTATAATTATCTCATAGAGAGGTTATAGCATGTATAAAATAGATGATGTGGTTGTTTACAAACGCACAGTCTGTAGAGTGCAGGACAGAGTGAAGAGCGGCTTCACCGGCGAAGACTGCTATATCCTTGTCCCGTACAATGATGATACCGGCAGTACCAGAATGCAGGTACCGGTATCCAATAAAGCTGGGCATCTCCGTGATCTGATCACCAAGGAAGAACTTCGTGATCTTCTTCGTAATTCAGATAAGATAAAGACGCTTGCGGATAAACAGGCGAATATGAAGAGCCAGTATGTGACTCTCCTGAAAAGCGACAGCCTGGATGATTTGATCTGCATCATCAAGACATCGTATCAGCGTAACAAAGTCAGAAGGGAAAACAACAAGAAATTAGCCGCTATTGATGGTGAGTATCTGAAAAAAGCAGAAGATTATCTGTTTACGGAAATGTCTGTCGCAACCGGCATGTCCTATGAGGAATGCAGACAATACTTTGCGGATGAATTAAACAAACTGGAGAATCAGTAAGAAAGATCTGTATAGATCTTTTTGTTTATCAGCGGCTGTACAGCTGTACGGTCTTTTTGTAATTCTGTGATAATATAGAGATACAAACGGAGAAATAGTATGACAACGATGCAGAAACTGTTTGAACAGGACAAAGAGAAATTCCTGACAAACATCCAAGATGAACATCATCCGGAAGCCCTGGTCAAAGCTCTGGACTCCGAATTAAGCAGAATCCTTTTTCTGTACAATGAAGCAGAAGAAAGTGATCGTGTAAAAGCTGCGGCTTACAGTATCATGCAGAGTATACGTTCCGGGATCAGTCTGCTGGACTGTATCCGTGATACCAAGGTATATTCCCGGCAGAACCTTCAGAATGACGGTAAACAGAAAAGGAGATCACCGAAGTTCTTTATCGCGTTGATTGCGGGAATCTTGTGTATCTGCGCAGCTTGTCTGGTCTTGTTTATGTCTGCCGGTACATTGCAGGTTCCTGTTCAGATGACTGCTGTACTAGGCGTGATTGCGGCAGGGGCGGTATGTCTGTTCCTGGCTGGTGTCTTCCTGAATTCCCGCGGAATTACCCGGAATATGCAGTTTGAGGCAGAGGTAATCTATGACCCGCAGAAAATTTATAGAAATGTATTCGGCATGTTGATCACGGTAGATCAGATGCTGGAGAATACGCGGAGTGAGGAGACGATTGACCGTCGCCATGCCCTGGAAGAGGAGAAGGATAAGATCAACCAGAAGGAACTGAACTTCCTCTGTCAGCTTCTGGAAGATGCCTATACGCATAAAGATACAGACTATGGCAGGGAAACCATCTCTCATATCAAGTATTACCTTCACGGCAGACATATCGATGCTCTTGATTATACGGATGAAGATGCGGTGTGGTTTGATCTTCTGCCCGGCAGCGGCGGTACACTACGTCCTGCGCTTGCCATGGATGGATTACTGTTGAAGAAAGGACTGGCTTCGGGAGGTAAATAATGGATCGTTATTTTGGTTTTGACCTTGGTGATGCCGAAAGTGCGGTAGCCCGTCTGAAACGACATGATCAGCTGATTCCGGATATCCTGACTGTAAGGGATGCGAAGAGCTTTGTGACGGCATATGCGTTACTGCGTGACGGCCAGCTGCTGATCGGTGAAGGCGCCTGTTACAACCCCGATGCTTTGACACGGAAAATACGATTTAAGAGCCGTTTCCTGAACGATACGGCTTCAGCCAAGGATATCCGCAGTTTTGCGGCAGGAGTACTTGGTGAACTATATCTGAATGGTGATCTGATCAAGGGAGAAGACTGTTGTTTCTACGTTGGCTGTCCGGCCGGCTGGGATAAAAACGCCAGAGAAGAATACCGCGGAATCTTTGAAAAGACCGGGTTTCCGCCGGTAAAAATCATTTCCGAATCCCGTGCTGCCCTGGTCAGCGCCTGCCAGTCCAAGCATCTTCAGGTAGGCTATGATATTCTTTCACGTCCGGTGCTGGTCATCGATATCGGTTCTTCCACGACAGACTTTGCGTATATCATGGGTGGAAAAGAAGTGGAACTGAAGACGGCGGGGGAGGTTTACCTCGGCGGCGGAATCATGGATGAGATCCTGCTGGAAGAAGCAATCAGACAATCATCGGATGAAAAGAAGATACGCAAGATCTTTGCGGAGAGTGAAGCGTGGCGGAGCTACTGCGAATTCTCTGCCCGCAGGCTCAAAGAAAAGTACTTCTCGGATGAAGAATACTGGCGCGCGAATGACTGTATGCAGACCGTGTCCATACGCTATACAAGATTACCGGTACGTTTTGTCCTGCGGATGAACGAGAGAATCGCGGATGCTCTTCTGAACAATCCGGTAGAACGTCTGGAAGGGAAATCCTTCCGTGAGGTATTCACCGAAAGCCTGATCCAGGTCAGAGACAGTATTACGGAGAAACAACCGGAACTGATTTTCCTGACCGGCGGTGTATCCAAACTTCCGGCGATCCGTAACTGGTGCCGTGATATCTTCCCGGATTCGGTGATCATCAGCGGCAGTGAACCGGAATTCTCCGTGGCGAGAGGTCTGGCCTACTGCGGAAAGATTGACGATGAACTGCGTGAATTCAAGCAGGATATCGAACGTCTAAAGGAATCCAGTGTTGTAGAAAATATCGTCGGCGCAAACATTGATAAGTTGTATCGTGACGCGGTGGATACGTTTGTGGAACCGATTCTGGAGAATGTCGCGTTACCGGTGATTGAACGCTGGAGACAGGGCGGAATTGATAAATTATCAGATATTGATCATGTGCTGCAGGAAGAAATCGATGCTTACCTGCACATGGAAGATGCCCGCAGATTACTGATGAAACCGGTAGCTTCCTGGCTGAAGACGGTCTCCTTCGCACTGGAGGAACATACGATGCCGATCTGTGTACGGCACAATGTACCGTATTCCGCGCTGAGCCTGAATTCTTACTTGAACCTATCGGATATGGAGATCCGTGTGGATACCAAGGATATCTTTGCGGTGAAGGAGATTACCTGGATGATCGATACGATCGTATCCATTCTGATCGGTTTGTTATGCGGAGGCAGCGGTATCGCGATGATTGCCAACGGTCTGCCCGGGATTCTTGCCGGCGCTGTGATTTCGCTGTTAGTGCTTGCTCTGGGTAAGGATAAGATGCAGGAAGCAATCCTGAACGCGAAGATCCCGCAGCCGGTAAGACATCTGATCCCCAAGTCTTACTTTGAGTCCAGGCTGAACCGGATCGCGGATGAAGTGAAAGAGAGCCTCTATGTCAATCTGGAGAAAGAAAAGAATGAAGAGATTACTTCCCGGATTGTCAAGGAGATCTCGGAACAGATCGAAGTATGTCTGACCAGGATGGCAGAGGTCGTAGAGATTCCTCTGGGTGACCGGAATATTTATGATTGATTATTCTGTAAGTATCTGTAGAATGGATATATGACATTTCTGGAGATATTTATTATCGGTGTAGGTCTGGCCATGGATGCCTTTGCGGTATCTTTGTGCAAGGGACTGACTACCGGAAAAGCTACTGTCCGGCAGGGAATTACTGCCGGTCTTTGGTTTGGCGGCTTCCAGGCGTTGATGCCTCTGATCGGGTATCTTCTCGGCTGTGCCTTCAAGGATGTGATCGCTTCCGTAGATCACTGGATCGCGTTTGTGTTACTGATGTGGATTGGAATCAACGCAATACGTTCCGCAAGAGAAGAAGAGAGTGTAGATAACCGTTATGACTGGAGAGGGATGCTGCCGCTGGCTGTAGCCACAAGTATAGATGCGCTGGCTACCGGTGTCATGTTCTCCTTCATGCAGGTAAAAATAATACCGGCAGTGTCCTGTATCGGGATCACTACCGGAATTCTGTCGTATATCGGGATTCAGTTCGGAGCTTATCTGGGAGAGAGATTCCAGAAGAGCGCACAGATCTTCGGCGGTCTGGTACTGATCTTTATCGCCTTCAAGATCTTATTTGAACATCTGGGTATTATCTGACGATCAATTTCGGGAATACATCACTGAAGCTGGCTTGTATATGCAGGTCAGCTTTTCTGTCGTACGGAGTAGTACTGCGGTTGATCAGAACCAGATTGTCACCGCGGAAATAGTTGATCAGACCGGCTGCCGGATATACCACAAGGGATGTTCCCAGGACGATCAGGGTGTCTGCCTCTTCGATGGTATCAATTGCGCCGGAGAGGACACTCTGGTTCAGAGGTTCCTCGTACAGGACAACATCCGGCTTGATAATAGCTCCGCATTGGTCACAGTGCGGTACACCTTCCGCGTTGACGATCGTCTCCACCGGGAAGTACTTGCCGCATCTTGTACAGTAGTTGTTCAGCACAGATCCGTGGAGTTCATAGACCTTTTTGGAACCTGCCAGGGTATGCAGACCGTCAATGTTCTGGGTGATGACACCGGAGCACTTGCCGATCTTTTCCAGGTCTGCCATGAAGCGGTGTACGGCATTGGGCTTTGCGTCCAGGTATAACATGCGGTCTTTGTAGAAACGATAGAATTCTTCCGGATCATGCACAAAGAAAGAATGGCTGATGATGGTTTCCGGGGGATAGGCGTATTGCTGGTTATAGAGACCGTCTACACTGCGGAAATCCGGAATACCGCTGTCTGTGCTTACGCCGGCGCCGGTGAAGAATACGATCTTATGACTGCTGTCTATGATCTGTTGTAATTGCTCGATCTTATCCATGGTTATTCTCCTTTGTATAGGTTTCTTTCAGTGTATCTGCTATCTCAAGTATAGCATTGATCAGGGATTGGGGACGAAGTACTGTTGCCTGACGGTAAAACTGCAGAAGCCAGGCGATCAGGGTTACGGAAGTACCGGTACGGATACTGGCGGTAAAGGATGAGGAATCTACGGAGTGTATGATCAGATCATTGCCGAACTGGTCAAAGACCTGATTGGCTACCGATAAGTCAAAGCGTACGGTGATGGTTTCAGCTTCTCCCTTGTACATATGGAAGGCAGAGGTAAGCCAGCGTTCCAGATCAAACGGAACTAGTTCCGGGCGGTCTCCGGTCAGCCGTATGTGATCCATTTTATCGATGCGGTATGCCGCAAAGTTCTTGTACTTCTCATCGTACATGACAGCGTAGTAACGTCCGTTCTGCATGGTTATGCCATACGGCACCAGGACGTATTTCCGGCTGTTGTGGCGGTATTTCCGGGTCTTTGTGACAGTGATATCGTAATACTGAAATTCTACCGGGATTCCTTCCTGAACTGCCTGTAACAGTAATTCTATATACCCGATCACATGTTCATTCTCACTCTTGTTTTCCAGGAAAGCATCAGCCGGAAGAGACATGCGCTGATGGATACTGAGTTCCGCGAGAATCTTTTCATTTAGTTCCCGCGTGGTTTTCCGTGACAGGGAAGGGGCAGAATTCAGTGCGTCCGTGATGACATACGCTTCCGCAGGAGTAAGGGAATGTTCCATGTAATAGCCGCGTTTTGAAGGAAGATATACGATCTGTTTCGAGCTCTGGTTGATGTCTTCGATCATGGTATAGATTGTTCGGCGGTCTGCGGAATACCCGGATTCTTTCAGATAATCCTGGATATCGTAGATGGATACGGTATGATCCTTGTCTGTGTTTTCCTTCATATACTCCAGAAAAACAAGATTACGGAGAAAATTGTGATCTTTTTTCATATTTTTATCTCCTGTACAAATAATTGTACATCACTTTTTTCTCTGCGTACTATGATATGCGTGCTGAAGGGGGAAAAACATATGACACAGCAGAATAAATTCATCCTGACGACTACCTTGATCATGCTTGGCTATGCTTATGCCTTTTCCATGTACACCACACCTGCTGTAGTTCTGGGAATATCCGCGGGATTCCTGTCCGTACAGGCACATTCTCTGCGTTGTCTGAAGAACCGTCTGTTCTGTATCTTTCTGGACAGCATCGTCATATCACTTCTCTGTCACAGATTATCTCTGAGTGAATGTCTGCCGGTACTTCCGTTTCTGGGGCTGGCCAATGTACTGTGCGCGGAAATGTTCTATTTCAGTTCCTTCAAGGTCTTGGATAAAATCGTGATGACACTTGGGATGATCATGACAGGGTTTCTTGCCGCAGCGCTGATTCTTCCGGAGAATGTCATGCATTACTTCATGAACGGGCTTCAGGGCACGAAGGAGATCTGTATCATTATCATGATGATCTTTCTCCCGTACCTGAAAATTTATGCGGAAAAGGTCTTCCGTGCAAGATATTCTCTGAAAGGAATGGTGATGAACAGTCATTTGCGTTAGAATGAACAGTATGACGAAATGGCTGATCAAAACCTTTGTAAAGAAGGATAAGACGAAATACGGAGAGCTCAGCAGTTATACGGGGATTGCGTGTAATATCCTGTTGTTTGTGATCAAAGGTCTGGTTGCGCTGCTGAGCGGCTCCGTATCCATCTTATCTGACGCGTTTAATAATCTTTCAGATTGTTTATCCAATCTCTTGTCTCTGGCAGGATATAAGGTATCCCGCAAACCGGCAGATCCAGAGCATCCTTTCGGTCACGGCAGGGCGGAATACATTGTCAGTCTGATTATTGTGGCAGTGATCTTCGTGGTCGGTCTGCAGCTATTGCAGTCCGGTGTACGTAAAATACTGGAACCATCGGAATTGTATATTACACCGTGGATGATGGTGATCCTGGTGCTTACGGTGCTGGTGAAACTGTGGATGTACCGGTTTAACCGGGAGTTGTCCGCAAAGACAGGGAATATGATTCTTGCGGCATCCGCACAGGACAGCCGGAATGATGCCCTGACAACTTCCGGAACGATCCTGGCTTTACTTCTGTCACGTACAGCTGGGAATCTTCCCCTGGATGGTATCGCTGCTGTATGTATCGCTTTGTTTATTCTTTATTCCGGTTTTCAGCTGGCAGGAGAGATTGCCGGTCATATTCTGGGAACTCCGATTGATCAGAAACAAGCGGAAGAGATCCTGACGATACTGCGTCAGGATCCGCATGTTTACGGCGCGCATGATCTTCTTCTGCATGATTACGGGAACGGGAAGATCCTGGGTTCTGCTCATATTGAGATACCTGCAGATCTGCCGTTTAAGGATGCGCATAAGATTGCGGATCGTCTGGAGAAAACCATACGTGATCTTCACGGGATTGATCTTACGCTTCATATGGATCCGTATGAAGAAGAATCCCAGCACAAGGAAGTCTATGAACTGATTCTGAAAACCCTGCAGGAATACGGGCAGGATATCACTGCTCATGACCTGCAGATCTACGGCCCTGCCGGGGAGAGGACAGCGTCCTTTGATGTGCTTCTCCCATATGCGTTGGCAGATAAGCAGGAAGAGATCCGGACCCGTCTTCAGAGTATATTGACAGAACAGGCTGGAATCGCGCTGATCTCAGTAGTCTTTGATCACTCGTATATCGGGGAGACAGAACGATGAAGATTCGCAGAGAGTGGTTGCTACTGCTGGCGTCCCTGATCTGGGGTGTTGCGTTTGTGGCCCAGGATGCCGGTATGGAATATATCGGGCCGTATACTTTTGTATGTCTGCGGAATATTTTGGGTACCTGTACGCTGCTGCTGGTGATTCCGCTTCTGAAACAAAAGGATGAACAGGCAAAGACCTATACACGCAGGGATCTGATCACCGGCGGTATACTCTGCGGTATCGCGTTATTCTCCGCGAGTATCTTCCAGCAGATCGGCATACAGTATACGACTGTCGGAAAAGCCGGCTTTATCACCGCGTTATATGTCATACTGGTGCCTGTACTATATATCTTCGGCGGTAATAAGGTATCACTGAAGATTTTTCTGTGTGTATTCGTGGCCTTGGCCGGGTTTTATTTTCTTTGTATGGATGAGCGGATGGTCCTGCAGAAAGGGGATTTCTATGTCCTGGTTTCGGCGGTGTTGTTCGCATTCCATATCCTGATCATTGATCATTTCAGTCCCCGGACTGACGGGGTAAAACTATCCTGCATGCAGTTCTTTACGGCGTTTGTCCTTGGCTTGTTACCGATGATCTTCCTTGAACATCCGCAGGTGCAGGATGTGGTTAATGCGGCAGTACCGCTGTTATACGCAGGTATCTGTTCCAGCGGTATTGCGTATACCTTGCAGATCGTCGGTCAGAAGGGGACAGATCCAACGATTGCGACAATGCTGCTGAGTCTGGAATCGGTATTTTCTGTTCTGGCCGGCATGGTACTTCTTCACCAGATGTTATCTCTGCGGGAGATCTTCGGCTGTGTGTTGATTTTTGCGGCAGTGATTGCGGCGCAATATGAAAAGAAAGAATAAATATGTATAATAATACATGCGTATAAATACCGTGACAGACCGATATATTTCTGTAAGCATTATTAACCGCATATAAGGAGGAAATGAATATGCTTAATTATGTACATTCCATACCGACAAAAATCTATTTCGGAAAAGGTCAGATCAGTCATCTGGACGAATCTCTGCGTCAGTTTGGGACAAGAGTACTGCTTGCCTACGGCGGCGGATCCATCAAGAAGATCGGATTGTATGATGAAATCATGAAGATTCTGAATGACGGCGGCTTTACGGTTGTAGAATGCAGCGGCATTGAACCGAATCCCCGTATTGAATCAGTAGCCAAGGGTGTAACGCTATGCCGTGAAAATGATATCGAAGTTGTCCTGGCGGTCGGCGGCGGCAGTACGATTGATTGTTCCAAGGCGATTGCCGCAGGTGTCTACTATGAAGGTGACGATCTGTGGGAGATGGTTACGACGAGAGTTGGTCTCCGTAAGGCACTGCCTCTTGTGGATATTCTTACCCTGAGCGCTACAGGTTCTGAATATGACTCCGGAGGTGTCATCACCAACATGTCTACCAACGAGAAACTTGGCGCTACATTTACTTTCCCGGCAGTATCTATCTGTGATCCTACCTATACATTCTCGGTATCGAAGTACCAGACTGCGGCAGGTTCTGCCGATATTATGAGTCATATCATGGAAGGATATTTCTCGGTAACAGAAGACAGTGAACTGTATGACGGTATTGCGGAGACAGTGCTGAAATCCGTGATCAGGAATCTTCCGATTGCTTTGGCAGAACCGGATAACTATTCTGCCAGAGCGAATCTGATGGCAAATTCTTCCATCGCCTGCTCAGGAATTCCGGAATATGGTAAGCAGTCTACAGGCTGGCCGTGTCATGCCATGGAACATGAATTGTCTGCGTACTATGACATTACTCATGGTGTTGGTCTGGCAATCCTCACCCCGCGCTGGATGCGTTATATCCTGAAGAAAGATCCGACATGTGTATGGCGCTTTGTCCGCTTTGCGAAGAATGTCTGGAATCTGGAAGGGGAGGATGAGCATCAGCTTGCGCAGGCTGGTATTGATGCTCTGGAGAACTTCTTCCGTACTAACGGTATTCCTATGACCCTGACAGAACTGAATATCGGTACCGAACATATCGAAGACATGGCGAAACATGCCAACCGCGGAGGAAGGCTGTCGAAAGCGTTTGTTCCGCTGGATGTGGAAGATATCGCTGAAATCTACAAGGCTTGTCTGTAAAAGAAGAAAACTCAGCTTGCGCTGAGTTTTTTAGTGGTTCGCTTCAATCATCAGTTCGGCGATCTTACGTGCGTAACTGATTGGATCTTCAATGGTCAGACCTTCAATCAGGCATGCCTGATCATACAGGATATTGGCATATTCTTTCAGTTTGTCCGGGTCTTTCTGGTAGATCGTACGCAGTGTGCGGAATAATTCGTGATCCGGATTGAGTTCCAGGATCTTTACGGCTTTGATCATTCCTCGGTTCTGAGGATCCTGAGAGAGAATCATCTCCATTTCGATGGACATGCCTTCATCAGCGACCAGAATCGCCGGATCTTCTTTCAGACGGGAAGATAACCGGACTTCCCGTACTTTATCCCCAAGGGCTTCTTTCATCGCCCCAAGCATATCCTGGTTTTCCTTTGCCTTTTCTTCTCTTTCTTTCTTCTCTTCTTCACCGTCCAGGTCCAGATCTCCCTTGTTTACGGAACGGAAGTTCTTGCCCTCATAACCCTGCATCATCGAGATGACAAACTCATCGATCTTATCCGTGAAGTATAAGACTTCGTAGTTCTTGTCCCTGAGCTTGGCGAGGGAAGGCATACGTTCGATCTCTGCGACCGTATCTCCGGACGCGTAATAGATCTCTTTCTGGCTCTCCGGCATACGTTCCGTGTACTCCTTCAGAGTGACGTATTTACCTTCGGCTGAGGATCTGTACATCAGCAGGTCTTGTAATTTGGACGCGCTGGTACCGAAAGACTTGTAGATGTCATATTTGATCGTGGAGGCGAAGATCTCGAAGAATTGTTCGTATTTCTCACGTTCGTTCTTCAGCATGTCTTCCAGGGCGTTGTGGATCTTTTTCTCCAGGGAGGAGGCCAGAGCACGTACCTGGCGATCCTGCTGGAGGATCTCTCTGGAGATATTCAGATTCAGGTCATCACTGTCTACCAGACCGTTGATGAACCGGTAACACTCCGGCAGAAGATCTTTTGCGTGGTCCATGATGAATACACCTTTGGAGTATAACTGCAGACCATATTCATAATCCGTATTATAGAAGTTATACGGAGCCTGGGAAGGAATAAACAACAGGGCAGTATAGTTCAGATTACCCTCAACATTTGTGTGAATTACCTTCAGAGGTTCTTTCCAATCATTGAATTTCCCCTGATAGAATTCGTTATACTCTTCCTCCGTGATCTTCTTCTTATTCTTCTTCCAGATCGGAATCATGGAGTTCAGGGTTTCTTTTTCCTTGGTCAGGATTGATTTATTCTCATCTGTAGGATCCGGAATACTCTTTTCGACATCCATTTGGATAGGATAACGTACATAGTCAGAGTACTTCTTTACCAGGGAACGTATCGTACTTTCTTCCAGGTATTTGCCGTACTTTTCCTCTTCGGTATCTTCTTTCAGTTCCAGGGTGATCGTAGTGCCGACAGTTGTACGTTCACTTGGTGTGATCGTGTATCCGTCTTCGCCGCTGCTTACCCAGGTGTATGCCTGGTCACCAAGGGCGGAGAGGGTATCGACCGTGATTTTCTTTGCGACAATGAATCCGGAATAGAAGCCTACACCGAATTGACCGATAATATCGATATTCTTGGGTGATTTCTCCAGTTGTTCACGGAATTCGGCAGAACCGCTCTTGGCAATCGTGCCGAGATTCTTTTCCAGTTCTTCCTGGGTCATACCGATACCGGTATCACTGATTGTCAGTGTACGGTTTACGATATCCGGAATGATCTCAATCTGCAGGTCTTTCTGGGAAACCTTGGAGACCTGTCCGGTCAGAGATAAATAATAACGTTTATCCAGAGCATCGCTGGCATTAGATATCAGCTCACGCAGGAATATATCAGAATTTGTATAAATTGAGTTGATCATCAGCTCCAGCAGACGTTTGGATTCAGTCTTGAATTGTTTCTTTGCCATAGCATCCTCCTTTAGCACTCTTATTAGCTGACTGCTAAAATATACCACCAAACCAGGGGTTTATGCAAGCCCGCAATAAAAATAAAGTCAATCTGTAAAAAACAAAATTTTTTTTATTGTTTAAATATAAACTACTTTTCATCAGGTGAAGAATGATTAAAATATAAAAGTGTAGGGTATATAGATAGAAAGTGGGTGAATCGCTATAAATAAGAAGGTACGGTTTGACAAAGATGATGAACTAGGAGCGATTCGGTCACGATTGAAAAAGCTTCGTAAAAATGCCGGATATACACAGGCAAAAATGGGGGATATCATCGGTGTCAGCGCGCAGACGATTTCCGGATATGAAAACGGGGCAATTATCCCCGGTCCTGAAGTTTTGTTGAGTTATGCGGAAGTATTCCAGGTAGACAGTAATTACCTGCTTGAAGGTATTGAAGAATCCAGTGAAGCAGATACGTTATCTCTGCGGAAAAACGAAAAGGAACTGATTCTGGCGTTCCGCCGTTGTCCGAACTGGAAAAAGAACGCTGTCTTATCTCTGATTCTGGACCGTTATTACGAAATAGATAAGAAATAGATCATGCCGGATACAGTGACAAAGGTCACTGTTTTTCTTTCTGGTATATACGGAGAATAAACTGGGCGGTGATCTTCACGGTCTGTATGTCTTCCAGCTTCTGTGTGGCGCGAAGAGATGTACGGTACGCATAGGGAGTCATGCGGAACAGGTTCTGTAACTGTTCACGGTCAGCGGTGAAGATCTGTTCGATCGTGTATTCTTCTTTCAGAGACATGGTTGTGCCGAGAGGAGACACAACATTTTTATATGGTTTCTCATATAGCAGGGATTTCATCTCAAACAGATGATCCGGACCCGGAGAAACGAAGATATAATGCCCGTTATCCTTCAGTATGCGTTCAACTTCGGACAATGCCGGCGGGGCGAAACAGGTGAGCGCAAGATCTGCGCAGTGATCTGCAAGCGGAAGATGGAAGATGGACGCGAGGATATACCGGGTGGAGTGATCGTGTCTGGAAGCGTAGATCAGGGCATCTTTGGACAGATCAAAGCCGTATTTCCTCTGCGCGCATAACGAAGAGGTGTAGTAGCCTTCGCCACATCCCAGATCTGCCAGAACTTCCGGAGAATACTTCTGCGATAACCGGGTCAATTCCTCTTTCAGAAAGGCATAGGCACCGCTATGGAGAAACGCGGTTCTGGCATTGACCATGAGCTTATTGTCACCCTGATCCGTACGCTGGCTGATCTGCAGATTCAGATAACCGCTGCGGGCATAATCAAAAGAATGACCATGTATACACACGGCACGGCGGTCTTCCCTGGTCAACACTTCATGACATACCGGACAAAGTAGTTCCATGACTACAGTATAGCATTCTTTTATTGACCGACGGTCAGTCAGTGTGTATAGTAGAGATGGAGGTTGTTATGCGTGAAAACAAAGATACGGCGGAAAGACGTGAAGAATTTGTTGAGGCAGCAGAGAAACTGTTCAAGGAGAACGGTGTCGTAGAGACAACGATCAATGCGATCGTCAAGGAATTGGATGTTGCCAAGGGCTTATTCTATTACTATTTCCAGTCAAAAGATGATGTGATCGATGCGATCTCGGAGAAATACAATCAATCCTTCCGGAAAGCCCTGCAGAGAGCGATGCACAACGATGATTATGATGAACGTCTGGAACAGTATCTGGAGAGTGTGATCGTTTCTTTTAAGACCATGTGGAATAATCTGCATGGGGAGAGTGAAGATATCGATCTGTCGATTCTGGCAACCAGAACGATGGAAGAGGCGAAGGAAACCGCGTCTTCGCTACTCAGAGATCTGCTTGAGGAAGGAAATGCCAGCAGTATTCTGGATATCCATTATCCGAAATACTATGCGGAAATGATCATCAGCGGGATCGCTGACCTGATCGGCAGGAATGACGCGGACATGGATGAAATACGGAAGATGATCCGTGATCTGATCGAAAGATCAAGAAAGGAGAAATAGAAATGTCAGAACTCAATAAATATGCAGAAGAAGTAAAGAAAATCGTTACAAATCAGGTTAATAAAGCTGCTAAATTACTGGCAGAAAACAACCGGGATATTACCGAAGTCCTGCGTAAGGAAAGAAAGAAACTGGAAATACGTTCCCAGATTGGACAGCACCAGAGACAGGTAGCCAAGGCTTACGAACGTATCGGACAGGCTTACTACGAACATGAGGAACAGGGAAAATCCATGGATTATATCAAGGATGTCATGGACCTGCTCAGATCTAACCTGAAGGTGATCAATCTGTTAAATGAACAGTTAAAACAACTGGAGCCGGAAGATACATCAGCGAAATAATGTGCTAGAATGCAGATATGAGATCTGTGTTGATTACCGGAGGTTCGGAAGGTATCGGGCTTGAACTGGCACGGCTTTTTGTACAGGATAACACAAGGGTGATCCTGGCTGCCCGCAATGAAGAAAGACTGGCGGAAGTCAAGCGTCAGCTGGAATCCTGCGGCAGGGGAGAGGTCCTTGTGTTTTCTGCGGATCTGACGGTTCCCGAAGAGCGTCAGGCGCTGTACGAAGCTGTAAAGGACCTGGATATCGATGTGCTGGTCAACAACGCAGGTATCGGATTTGCCGGACCGGTATGGCATACCGGGATCGAGGATGATCTGCGTCTGATTCGTCTGAACGATGAAGCAGTGGTGCATCTGTGCAAGTTATTTGTCAGTGATATGATCGCCCGCAGAGAGGGGATGATCATCAATATGGCATCTACCGGGGCATTCCAGCCGGGACCGTATATTGCGTCATATTATGCCTCAAAAGCATTTGTGGTGAACTATACGGAGGCACTTGCGTATGAGACCAGATCTTATGGACTCAAAGTCCACGCGTACTGTCCGGGTCCGGTAGATACAGCCTTTTATCCGAAATCCAAAGGGGTAAAACCACCATTTGCGGTGACCCCTGTGAAGGCTGCGGAATACCTGTATACACATCTCAATGACCGCAGGGTGGTACTTGTACCCGGAGTAGTAAATAAAATGATGCGGATCATGCCGAAGTGGATCAAAGTTCCGGTATTGGCAGAAATGAAAAGAAGTAACGGAGGATGGAAAAAATGATTACGATGGCTTCGATTTCTACGATTATTACAACTGTTTGTGTCAATCTTGTCAAAGCATTGCTTGTTTATCTTGTGGGTAAGTGGATCATCGGAAAACTGATCTCCATGCTTGAAAAAAGCGCAGGTTTCGGCAAGATGGATCCTACGGTCAGAAAGTTTGCGCTTTCTCTGATCAAGATCGTCTTCTATGTACTGATCGTGATCACGATCATCAATATTCTCGGTGTACCGATGGCTTCGGTTGTTACAGTACTGGCGTCTGCCGGTGTGGCAATCGGTATGGCTATGCAGGGTTCCCTGAGTAATCTTGCCGGCGGAATCATGCTGATGATCTTCCGCCCGTTTAAAGCCGGAGATTATGTTCAGGCTGCGGGAAATGAAGGTGTAGTCAAGGAGATCCAGCCGTTCTATACCGTACTTACTACAGTGGATAATCGTACGATTACCATTCCCAACGGATCATTGATGAACTCCAATGTCGTTAACTTCTCACAGGAAGAGAACCGCCGTGTAGACCTTACCTTCAGCTGTGCCAAAGGGGAAGACATTGAAAAAGTATGCGGTATCATGAAAGATGTCATGAATGCGCATGCCAAGGTTCTCCAGGATCCGGCGCCGTTTGCCAGACTCAGCGGAGGCACCAGCGATAGTATGCAGTTCACGGTAAGAGCGTGGACGAAGTCTGCGGATTACTGGGATGTCTTCTTTGATCTCAGTGAATCCATTACGGCTGCCCTGGGTGCTGCAGGTGTACAGGCACCGGCGGTCAGAGTCATTACCGAAACGAAGTAAGAAAAGAAGCGATCTTGTGATAAGATCGCTTTTATTGTGCTTTCTCGTTGTTGCGGAGAGAGAAGATACATCCGCAGTAATTCTGGTTGTAGAGATCATATTGAGCCATAATCTCGTTTCTTCTTAACTGACCATCTTTCTTTTTGAAATCCGAGTAGAAATAACGTACTCCCGGGTATTTCTCAGATAACTGCGCGCCGATCTCATTCAGCTTCTGGCTGTCTTTCTGACGGGAGATCGTCATCACTGTAGTAAAGTAGTCAAACTGATGTTCCGAAGCATAGGCATACGCGTCATCCATGCGTTTCTCATAGCAAAGAAAACAACGTTTCCATCCTTCCGGGTCATCTTTTCTCGGTGCCAGCATCTCGGTAAAGGAGGGATTGTCATATGGCGGTATAACCAGTTCCACGGTATCGTCCCAGGCTTCGTGGATCAGCCGTTTTAATTCGTTCAGACGGCGCTCATACTCACTCTCCGGCCAGATGTTGGAATTACCGTAATACAGCGTAATATCGAAGAAATCACGCAGATAGGTTACCGGCCATCCTGCGCATACCGCACAGCAGGCATGCATGAGGATCCTGGGTTTCCGATCGGTAAATTCAGTTCTGATCCGTTCAAGTTCTTCTTCACCCCTGAGATAATAGTTGGGTTTGTTTTCCTGTTTTCTGGCTTTCCAGTAGGCCAGATACTCTTCCCGTTCATTCATTGGTGATAAACATACAGTCACCGAAGGAGAAGAAACGATATCTTTCCCTGACTGCCTCCTCATAAGCCTTGAATACCAGTTCCTGCCCGGCAAAGGATGAGATCATCATCAGCAGGGTAGATTTCGGGAGATGGAAATTCGTCAACATACAGTCAATGGTATGCCAGGTATAGCCGGGATAGATAAATAATGTGGTTTCTCCGGAACACTCCTGAAAAGACCCAAAACGATTCCATACCGATTCCAATGTACGCACGGAAGTTGTCCCGATCGCGATGATCCGGCGTCCTTCCGCTTTTGCCTTGTTCAGTGTCTCAGCAGCTTCGGCAGACATGAAATATACCTCTTCATGCATGATATGTTCTTCCACATTCTCCGTATCCATTGGACGGAATGTGCCAAGCCCGACATGCAGAGTCACATCCACGATCTGCACGCCTTTCTCTTCCAGAATACGGAATACTTCCGGTGTAAAGTGTAATCCGGCAGTAGGGGCAGCCGCGCTTCCTTCCACTTTGGCATATACCGTCTGGTAACGTTCGGGATCATCCAGTTTCTCCCGGATATACGGGGGCAGGGGAACCGTGCCCAGCTTGTCCAGAATCTCTGTAAAGATCCCGTCATAAAGCATCTTCATCCGCCGGATACCACGCTCACCGACAGATACGCACTGTGCCTTCAGAAGACCTTCCCCGAAGTCCACAATCGTCCCGACCTTCACCGTTCGGGCATTGCCGACAAGACATTCCCAGATATCGTCTTCTTCCTGCCTGAGCAGCAGCAGTTCCACATGCGCCCCGGTCACTTCCTTGGTCCCGAAAAGCCGTGCAGGGATGACCCTGGTATTATTCCGTACCAGGACATCTCCAGCATGTAAATACTCCGGCAGGTCATAAAAATGCAGGTGCTC
This sequence comes from Solobacterium sp., assembly GCA_017512555.1. GTDB lineage: Bacteria > Bacillota_I > Bacilli_A > Erysipelotrichales > Erysipelotrichaceae > Bulleidia. Next base: position 56,102 of record JAFWFE010000036.1, read on the forward strand.
AAGCACACCGGTATTCTTATGCACAACCATCATCCTGCTGGTCTTTCTGTCTTTCAGAGGCGTCTGGGCAATCAGCTCCTGCGGTAATTCATAATCAAAATCACTTGTTTTTATCATCAGAAATATGTCTTACAGGAAATCACCCGTCCGATGATCTGGACAGGGAGTTCCCGTATCTCCTTCGGCGAAAAATAACGTGTCTCCACATCGGGATTAGCCGCTTCCAGGATCAATACCCGGTCTTTGCGCAGAACGCGTTTTACGGTGACTTCATCACCGATCAGTACGACACCGATATCCCCGTTGTTCAATGTACTGCACCTGCGTACCAGAACCAGCGAACCATCCAGAATACCGATACCTTTCATGGAATCCCCGCTGACTTTAAGATAATAGTCACCGGCTTTCCGGTCATTCAGAGAAGTTTCTTCCTCTCCGAGATAATTCTCTTCCGCAAACAAATCATACCCGGCTTTGACATACCCAAGTACCGGCAGACGTACAGAAATATCCATACCCAACAGTAAAGGCTCAATGTTGTAGCCCACCAGTTCACTGAGCTTGTCCAGGGTATCCTTGCCAACCTTGCGGATCTCTCCGCTGCTCCAGCGGGTAGCGGTAGAACGGGATACACCTACACGGCGGGCAATCTCACTGTCACTCAGTCCGGTACGTTCCTTGTATTCGCGGATAATCTCTTTCAGTTCCATGTACATAGTATAAAAGAAATGCGACAAATTGTAAAACAGTAAAAAACAAAAGTTGCGTAATCTATTGAAATATGCAACGTTATCTCCTATAATCACATTGTAAGAGATCACGAAGGAGGGCACATGGAACGCTATAAACGATATATCGATGTTGAACTTCTTCAGCAGAAAGACGGCAATATCATTCCTTTGTCTCTGGTATGGAATGACGGCAGAAAGTTTAACATCGATAAGGTGATCAGTAAGGAAAAACGGATTTCTTCTGTCGGGGGATGCGGCATGCGTTTTACCTGTCTGATTCAGGGAAAGATGCGTTATCTGTACCTGGAAAAAGATAAATGGTTTATCGAGAGTTACCGGCCGTAGGTGTTTCTGGTGTACAATAGAGACAAGGAGGGGCAGTTATGAACTTCTTGCGTACACCTGTAACATGGATCACGATCCTGATCTGTGTTCTGATATTTATTACGATCCAGCGTCAGCGTGAAAGTATCCTGGATACCGAGATCATACGGAAGTACAGTCTGATTCCGATCCAGGTGAAGAGAGGGCAGTATTATCGTCTGTTTACCGGGGGATTGATCCATCTTCAGATCTATCACCTGCTGGTAAACATGTATGCGTTGTATAATCTGGGTTCCCTGATGGAGGTGCAGCTGGGTTCTTTCTGGTTTACTGTGATTCTTGTGCTGTCGGTCATCTGCGGCAATCTGGCGTGTGTATACTACGGAGATTCAAGGACGATCACAGTAGGTATCAGCGGCGGTCTGTATGGTCTTCTGGCGGCGTATATCATTATGCTGCTGCGCTACGGTATACTTACAAATCCGGCGGTATTGTCTTCGGTATTGCGTACGGTGATCATCAATGCGGTGATCATGATGATGCCGAATGTCTCTGTACTGGGACATCTGGGTGGGGCTGCTGCCGGCGCGATCCTGGCGGTCATCCGTTTCTTTATTTTCTAAACCATGACCGGAGAAATTCTCCGGTTTATTTCTGACATGAAAAAAGCCGCATATCTATGCGGCATGTTTTTTACTGATGGCGGAGAGACGGGGATTTGAACCCCGGCGCCCTGTTACAGACCTACGAGCTTTCCAAGCCCGCCCCTTCAACCGCTTGGGTATCTCTCCAGTTCAGTGCTTAAATATAATACCACAAGAATTTTAAATCGCAACTAGGAAGGTAGATAAAACGATGTATTATCCACAGAAATATGCAGTATTTTTTCACATTCCTCGGCTTTTTGTTCGGCTTTGTCCAGATATTCCTCACATTCCAGATCACCGCTGTCTATGCGGTCCGCATAACCCTCAATCGCAGAAATGAAGTAATCATACGCTGAGCGGACATCCGGTTCCACATCAATACCGACCATCAGACAGCAGCCTACACGGTAGTATACATCCGCTCCGTTCCAGTAATCCTGCCGGTGTTCTACACGGTTCAACGCCTTCAGATAACAAGAATACGCAGTACTTTCGTCCTTGACCACAACACCCTCAATTCCGGTCCAGTACATATCCCCAAGTCTCCAGAGCGCCTCAATATCCCCGTTTTCGGAAGCGTGCTCAAAACACACCTTGGCATATTCCAGATTCTGTTCCACGCCGAAACCATAGGCGTAGCAGCACCCAAGCCTGGTCATTGCGTGGACATGTCCCATATCCGCCGCCTTGCGGTAATAACGAAAAGCCCGGGCATAGTCTTTATCCCGGCCGAGACCACGGAAGAACGCTTCCCCGAGATCCGCAATCAATTCCGCATCATCCGGTATATCGTAAACAGTATTTTCAGCCATAATCAGTATTATATATTTTCTTTTAAGGATTGAAAAGAAAATGGATATAGACTGGTGATTCGTGTAAAATAGTAGGTACTTATGGACAAGAAACAGACAAAAAGCAGAAAGATAAACACATTACATTTACTCCTGACGATTGCGGCAGTACTGCTGGTGCTCATTCTCCTGGGGCTTGGAATCTACTCCTTATCCGGCAAGGATGAACCGGAAGAGACCGTCACTCCGGAACCAACGGAAGAAACCTACGACGCGGAAGAAAATGTGATCGACGTAGTGAAATACGCCACAACGATCCTGGAAGAAAGCGAAGATGCCGGACAGGAATACATCGAAAGTACATTATTCCTGGGAGACTCCAATACTGCGCGTTTCCTGAAAGTCGCGGACAGTACCGGCCATAGTTTTACCACCCGTCAGAATACGATCGGTGTTGTCGGTATGGGCATTGACGCGATCGCTTCTCTGCCATGTATGGACTTCTATACCGGAAGATATACCATGCCGCAGGCTGTAAAGATCCTGCAGCCGGAGAGAGTGATCATCACGTTCGGAACCAACAATCTTTCCGGAACCTCTACTGATGCGACAAGTTTTATAGAGCGTTATACAAAACAGATCCAGGCTGTGCAGAATGCGTATCCTTCCGTGGATATCATTGTTAATTCCATCCCTCCGGTTGCTCAGAGAAGAGACTATATCAACGTATCCATGACCCAGATCGATGCCTTCAACAAGGCTATCGTCGAGATGTGTGAGAAGAATGAGTGGAAATACCTGAATTCTGCCGAAGCACTGAAAGATAAGAAGACCGGCTACGGACAGGCGGAATACTTCGTCTCTGACGGACTGCATCTGTCACAGAAGGGGATTGAAGCTCTGTTCAAGTATATCCGTTCCCATTCGTATATTACTGATGATGACCGTCCGAAACCTCTGGCATCCATCCCGACTGTCGTCGGTGTACCTGACGGTCTGATCAAGATCAACCCTCTGAATGAAAAAGAATTCACCGAAGATGACTATCAGGAAACAGAACCGGAACCCTCACAGGGACCGGATCTGAATACCAAAGACGGATGTACGGTTGCGGGGAAATACTGGTATGACAATTCCTGCCATGATGAGCCCAAGGCTACTGCAGATCCGGAAAGCACCAAGGAAGGCTGTAACGCAGCCGGCAAGTACTGGTATAAGAAACAGTGTATTGCCCAATGCCCGGACGGATATGAACCGGACGGAAAGGGAGGCTGTAAGGTGATTGAAGGAGGCAGCACGGAGCCAACACCGACGCCTACCCCGACCCCGACACCGGAACCGACAACAGATCCTACACCGGTACCTCCGACCCCGGCGGAACAGTGCGCGAATAACGGCGGTACGTGGGACGGCAGCACCTGTGTCTATCCTCCGACACCGGCAGAACAGTGCGCGAATAACGGCGGTACGTGGGATGGAAGCACCTGCGTCTATCCGCCATCTCCGGCAGAACAATGCGCCAACAACGGCGGCACGTGGGACGGCAGTACCTGTGTCTATCCTCCGTCACCGGCAGAAGAATGCGCAAACAACGGCGGTACATGGGACGGCAGCAATTGTGTCTATCCTCCGTCACCGGCAGAAGAGTGCGCGAATAACGGCGGTACGTGGGACGGCAGCTCCTGTGTATACAACACTCCGGATCCGGGAGGAAACGAAGGCGGAGAAGAAACCCCGGCAGAATAAAGGAAAACCTGTGCATAATCTGCACAGGTTTTGCTATATAATGGAGTTTAGTCAGGAAGGAATACGATAATGTACGATATAGTGATAATTGGTGCAGGAATTACCGGAACCATGCTTGCCCGTGATCTTTCGCGCTATCGGCTTCATGTTGCCTTGATCGACAAGGAGAACGATATTGCGGATGGGGCGACCATGGCGAATTCAGCCATTGTTCATGTGGGCTACGACCCGGAAGATGACACGCTGAAAGCACTTCTGAATGTGGAAGGGGCACGCATGTATGAGAAGATCTGTGAGGATCTGGGATGTCACCGCAAGGTCACAGGTGCTTATGTTGCGGCCTGCGGAGAAGTGGAAGAAAAACACCTGGATATTCTGGCCGACCGTGCCGAAAGACGCGGAATTACATATGAGTGGCTGTCCGGCGATGAAGCCAGGAAAGAAGAAGAAAACCTGAGCGAACAGGTAACGAAAGTTCTCTCTTTTCCGACGACAGCAGTGATTTATCCCTGGGAAGTTGCGATTGCCTGTGCGGAAGTGGCGGTAACCAACGGTGTGGAGATCTACCTGAATACCTGCTGTGAAAGGATCACAAAAGAAGAGGATCATTTTGTGATCCATACCAATAACGGTGATTATGAAACACGTTACGTGATCAACGCTTCCGGTGTAGGAGCGGAGAAAGTGTACCGCATGGTCTGCGATACTCCGGAATTCAAGATCACCCCAAGACGCGGAGAATACTTTGTTCTGGATCATCAGGTACATTATGTCAATCATATTATTTTCCCGGTACCAAGCGCGGAAAAGGGTAAAGGTGTGCTGGCTGTACCTACAGTCTTTGGGAATACACTTCTGGGACCGAATTCAGACTATGTGGATGATCCGGAGGATACCGGTACTTCCTTTGAAGGTCTGGACTATGTCCGTGCCAATTTAACCAAGACGATGAAGAATGTCCCGTACCGTTATGTGATCCGTAATTTCGCAGGTCTGCGTCCTTCCAGTTCCTGCCCGGATTTCATCATTGAGGAAGCGAAGACCGTACCTGGATTCATCAATGCCGCAAGTATTGAATCTCCGGGACTGGCCAGTGCTCCGGCCGTATCACAGTATATTATTCAGAATATCCTGAAGAAACATCTGGAGCTTACGGAGAAAGAAAATGTATGTCTGACCAGGGAAAAACCTCTGGCTATGGCAGATCTCACCCCGGAAGAAAAAGCCGAAGCGATCCGTAAGAATCCGTTATACGGAAAGATCATCTGCCGCTGTGAACAGATCAGTGAAGGAGAGATTCTGGATTGTATCCATCGTCCGTGCGGAGCCCACACAGTGAAGGGTGTAAAGAAGAGAGTAAGACCGGGTATGGGGAGATGTCAGGGTGGTTTCTGTGAACCGAGAGTCCTGAATATCCTTGCCCGTGAGTTGAATATATCTCCGACCGAAGTCGTCCTGGACGCGAAGAATGCGAAGATATTAGAAAGTGAGAATCGCTGATGAAAAAGTATCAGGCTGTGATCATCGGCGGCGGAAGCGCGGGGTTATCCGCAGCCGTAACGCTGAAAAATCAAGGAATAGAGAATATCCTGGTGATTGAAAAAGATGGTGAACCAGGCGGTATTCTTCAGCAGTGTATTCATAATGGCTTTGGCTTACAGACATTCAAGGAACAGTTAAGCGGTCCTTCCTACGCGGAGAGATATATCGAACAGGCAGAAGATCTCCATGTGGATATCTTATGCAATACCATGGTCATCAAACTGAATCCGGATAAGACCATAGAATATGTCAATGCGGAAGAAGGGTATGTCACGATTCTGGCAGACGCGGTAATTCTGGCAGTAGGATGTTACGAGAGAAGCCGCGGAGCTGTAGAGATACCGGGTGAACGTCCGGCAGGTATATATACTGCAGGCCAGGCACAGAGGTATCTGAATATTGACGGTTATATGGTCGGCAAGAAAGTGTTTATTCTGGGTTCCGGAGATATCGGCCTGATCATGGCAAGAAGAATGACTCTGGAAGGCGCAAAGGTCTACGGTGTTGCGGAATTGATGCCGTATTCCAACGGACTGCCAAGAAATATCAAGCAGTGCCTGGAAGACTTCGATATACCGCTTTATCTAAGCCATACGGTAACGAAGATCTTCGGACATGACCGTCTGGAAAGAATAGAAGTCAGTCAGGTAGATGAACATCTCAAACCGGTTCCGGGTTCACAGATGTACTTTGATGTGGATACCTTACTGCTCAGTGTGGGATTGATTCCGGAGAATCATCTGGCAGATGAAGCAGGGATCCTGATGAATCCCCGTACCAAGGGACCAATCGTAGATGATAACTATATGACTTCCGTACCGGGAATCTTCGCCTGTGGTAATGGACTCCATGTCCATGATCTGGTGGACTTCGTCAGTATGGAGGCTGCCCGCAGTGCCGCAGGTGCCGTACGTTATCTGAACAATACACTGAAAGAAGATCACAAGTATGAAGTCTTTGCGGGAGATGGTGTAAACTATGTTGTTCCAGGTCTGGTCAGCGCTTCCTGTGACCACAATGTGGAATTCTTCTTCCGTGTCAGACAGAATTTCGAACAGGCGGAAATCGTCATGAAGAGCGGTGATAAAGTCCTGCGTAAACTGAAGAAAAGAAAACTCATGCCTTCCGTAATGGAACAGATGGTACTGACCACAAAGATGATCCAGGAACTGGAAGGAGATATCACGATCACCGTGACGGAGGTGTCAGATGGAAAGTAAAGAACTAATCTGTGTCAACTGCCCAATGGGATGCCGTGTCAAGGTAACCATGGAAGGACAAAATATCCTGGAGATCACAGGAAACCAGTGCCCCAGAGGAAAAGCCTATGCCGAACAGGAAAGTATCTGTCCGATGCGTATCCTGACCACTACGGTTACGGTCAATCACGGTGTGCACCGGGTACTTCCGGTCATTACTTCCGCAGAGATCCCTCTGGAAAAGATGGAAGAAGCGATGAAGGCAATCCGGGAAGTAACGGTAGACGCGCCGGTAAAGGTCAACGATGTGATCGTCAAAGACCTGATTGGTACGGGAGTTGATGTGATCGCTTCCAGATCCATGAACAGAGCGTAAAACAATTCGTGTTTTTACCTGCCAGGCCGGTAATGAAACCGGTCTGGTTTTCTCATGAACACAGGATGAGAAATGTACTGCGGGAGGAAAATACAGGTATGAAGAGAACTGAACTGAATTACTATATCTACAACTATGTCAAGAATGATCTTACGCATGGGGCTTTACTTCTCTGCGGATCTCCAAGCAGCGGGAAAAGCCATTACCTGCGCAGTGATCTGATCCCTTATCTGAAGAATACACCGGAAGCTTTTTCCTGTATCACCGTGTCTTTGTACGGACCGAAGGATCTTGCGGAAGTCAGCCGGAATGTATTTCTGGAAAACCGGGCAAAGCTGTTCCGCCAGAAATCAGAAAAAGCCAGTGTCGGAATGATCATGGCGAAAACCCTGATCAAGAATCTGGCGAAGTTCTACAAGCTGGATCTCACTGCGGATAAAGAAGACGTTGACAGTTTATACAGTAATGCGGATCTTGCGGAAAAACTGGTCATCTTTGAAGATGCGGATAAATCAGAGATCGATCCAGAAGAACTATTGAAGTATATCAGCAGTCTGACCCAGCAGGATGGGGTGAAGGTACTGTTGGTAATGGAAGATATGGAGTCTGACAGAACCCCGGAGATGATCAAGTTAAGGGAAGTACTGGAAAAGGGATGCAGTGATGTTCTCCTGTATGAGCCGGATATGACTCGTGTGATCAAGAATGTTATCGCGGAATACTGGCATCCGGTCCTGAATGGGTTCAGCAATGAAACAGATCTTCAGGAAATGATCCGGTGTTTTGAGGAATATGGTTCTTTCAATATCCGTACACTTTTCTTTGCCTGCCAGAAATCCGTGGATCTTTACCGGAGGATGGATACCGACAATAAACAGTATGATCCGGTATTCCTGAAGTCCATATTCCTCGGAATCCTGCAGTATTATCTGCGTATGCAGGCGGCTGAAGACGTGAAATGGGGTGATGAGGACCAGCTGTCATTCAGAATCGGCAGTAATCAATATCCCATGTTTAAATTCTGTTATGACTATATCAGACACCAGATCTATGATCCTGCGCAGGTGATGAAAGCCCAGGCACTATATAAAGAATTCCGGGATTATGATCAGCGTTCTGCCAATGATGATCCGGATCTGGAGATCCTGTACACATGGGATTGTCAGAAAGAATCCGACCTGACGGAAACCGTAAGCAGGATCACGGAAAGACTTAAGGAACCCGGACAATTCCTCCTGCAGGAATACGGGAAAATCGCTTACAGACTGCTTCAGATCAAGAATCTGTTACATTGTGATATCACTGCCGCAGAGGAACAGATGATCGCCAATCTGTTCGGTAAGGGACTGCAGGTCAATTCCGACTATATTACCAGAGAACTTCCTTCGGCTGATCATGATCCGAAGCTGGAGAAAGCTTGCGCAGAGTTGAGAGGGAAGATGCTTCATTCACTGAAGAAAGTGGATACCGAACTCCTGGCATTCTCTTATCAGCCTTCACAGATTGAAGGATTTGCCAGATTTGTCCAGTCGGATATCGGCAGTATCCTGAAGTTCGGAGCCTTTGCGCAGGCTCTGGATAACCATAAGATCCAGGCCATGCTGAAAGAATGCAGCGCCAGAGAAATCCATGATTTCCGCAAAGCATATGCCTTTGTGTATAGTATACCGAACTGCCAAGCCTATCTTGGTCAGGACGAACCAGCGTTGGAAGAATTATCTGCACTGGTAAAAGAACTGGAAAAGAGCGGGGAATTCGACAAGATCCAGAGAATGAATCTTCAGGATTTTGCCCGTGAATTAGATCGTATTACAGAGGCCTGGTAGAATATCCGGTCTTCAGAGGGTCAGAGAATAAAAAATCCCAGAAGTGAACTGCACCCCAAAAGTTGAACAACAACTTAAGGGGTGTTTTTCAATGAAACTGAGTTATGAGGAAAAGGTAGAGATATACAACGAATGGAAACTGAGGCATAAATCACCGGAGCGAATTGGAAAAGAAAGAAATCTG
>JAFWFE010000002.1 GCA_017512555.1 Solobacterium sp.
ATCCTTCGATGACACAGCCTTCGGTGATATAGCTGTTCTCGACTTCAGCGTCCGGTCCGATATACTGCGGTAAAGCATTAACATCTTCGGTATAGATCTTCCAGGTTTCATCCGCAAGGTCTAACTCGTTGTTTGCGTTGAGAAGGTCCATATTCGCTTCCCAGAGAGAGTCAATGGTTCCTACATCCTTCCAGTAACCCTTGAACTGGTAAGCAAACAGATTCTTGCCGGTTTCAATGTACTGCGGAATGATGTCATGTCCGAAGTCATGTTTGGATTCCTTGTTCTTTGCGTCTTCCATCAGGTACTTACGCAGAGTCTTATAGGTAAAGATATAAATACCCATACTGGCAAGATTACTCTTCGGATTTGCCGGTTTTTCTTCGAATTCAACGATACGGTTATCCTTATCGGTATTCATGATACCGAAACGGCTGGCTTCCTTCATCGGAACTTCCAGAACCGCAATTGTCGCATCCGCACCTTTAACCTTGTGATAACCCAGCATCTTCGCGTAATTCATCTTGTAGATATGGTCACCGGAAAGTATCAGTACATACTCAGGATCGATACTGTCGAGGAAGTCAATATTCTGGGTAATGGCATCTGCCGTTCCCTGATAGACTTCAAAGTCCGCCTGTGCTTTTTCTCTTGGAGTAAGTACGTAAACACCACCGTCGTTTGTATCCAGACCCCAGTAATGATCTCTGGCGACATAAGAGTTTAACAAGATAGATTCATACTGCGTAAGAACGCCTACCGTGGAAATATCCGAATTGGCGCAGTTGCTCAACGGGAAGTCAATGATCCGGTATTTACCTCCGAAATTCACTGCCGGTTTTGCAACTTTTGATGTCAATTCAAAAAGACGGGTACCACGGCCACCCGCTAAGATCATAGCTACCATATTATTTGATCTCATTAGCCTAATCCTCCCAGATTGTTACCTATATTATAATATGTCAGACAATAGTAAAACTAGTAAAACTGTCAGTTTTTAAGTAAATATTCTCTAACCATACTGATAAAGTACAGAGAACCGCAGATTACTACCGTTCCTTTGGCACTGACATCTTGTTTTGCGGCAGTGATTGCTTCCTTCCAGTCCTCGATAATTGTGCTTCCTTCGCATGCCAGATGTGCTGCTGTATCTGCCCTGTACATCGCAAACTGGGTCACATACAGACGATCTGCTGACTTCACCAACATCTCTGCCATTTCTCTTCCCTGCTTATCCGCAAGAGCGCTGAATACGACAACGACAGGTGTTTCAAGATTGCGGAAAGAGGACGTCAGAGCACGCATTCCTTCTTCGTTATGCGCACCGTCAAGAATGATTGCAGGATGATCCTGTACTTTCTCAAAGCGGCCGGCCCACTGACTTCCGTACAACGCCTTCTTTACTGTGTCGGAATGAATATCCAGACCGATACACTGACATGCCTGTAAAGCCAGGGATGCGTTGGCTTTCTGATATTCCGCCGTCATGGCGATCTCGTATGTATCACCGTCAAAGATGAACCTGCCGAGTCCCTGATCCTCAAACGGCGCCAGTTCGATCAGCTGCGCGTTTCTTTCGGCTGAGATCCGGCGGATGACTTCCCGTGCCTCATCGTTGAGATAGCCGATCAGTACCTGACCGTTTTCCTTGATGATTCCGGCTTTCTCATACGCGATCTCCGCATAGGTATTCCCCAGACGGTCCATATGATCCATACCGATGGTAGTAATCACGGATAAGACTGGATGTGCCATGGTATTGGTACCGTCAAGACGTCCGCCAAGTCCGACTTCCATTACTGCCCAGTCTACCTGTTCATCCCGGAAATACAGGGAAGCTAGTAATACATCGATTTCAAACATCGCAAGATCCCATGTTTCCACGAAGTCATACCATTCATTCAGGTAGTACAGGAACTTCTCTTCACTGATCCATTCCTGGTTGATCTTGATCCGGTCACGATGTTCCACCAAGTGAGGAGAAGTAAATGTACCGACTTGGTAACCGCACGCAATCAGCATATCGCTGATATAGTTCGTTGTACTGCCCTTGCCGTTAGTACCTGCGACATGAATTGCGTGAAGTGTGTTCTGGGGATTTCCCGCCGCTTCCATCGCTTCCTGAAAATGCGCAAATCCGTGTTCACGGTTGCGTCTGCTCATGATCCATTCTTCTGCTTCCAGTACTGTATTAAATCTCATAGATTTCTGATCTGCCAGTTGACCGGCGTCTCTCCTTTCATCTGTAAAAACGCATTGGCTTTGGAGAAGTGCCGGCATCCGAAGAATCCGGCATAGGCGGACAATGGTGAAGGATGCGGTGCTTCCAGGACCAGATGACGGCTTTGATCGATCATCTTCGCTTTCTCTCTTGCGTTTCTCCCCCATAACAGGAATACTACTGCGTCTTCCTTCTCGTTCACTTTCTGGATTGCGTGATCTGTAAATGTTTCCCATCCATGATTCGCATGTGAGTGGGATAATCCCTCTCTTACCGTAAGAATCGTATTGAGCAGGAATACACCCTGTTCTGCCCACGGCATCAGATATCCGTTATTCGGGATATAACACCCCAGATCATCCTGCAGCTCCTTATAGATATTCTGCAGACTGGGCGGTATATCCACACCGGGATTGACAGAAAAGCACATTCCATGTGCCTGTCCCCTGCGGATATAGGGGTCCTGTCCGAGGATCACCACCTTGATGTGATCGTAGTCTGTATTCTCAAAAGCGCTGAATACCTGTTGTTTCGGAGGGAAGATCGTCTGTGTTTCATATTCTTCATGCACAAACGCTGCCAGTGTCTTGAAATATGGTTCTTCAAATTCGCTTTTCAGCCATGGTGTCCAACTATTCTGTTTCATCCTTAACCTCGATAATTCACACTGTTGATATTGGTACCGTACAGCCAGTTCACCATATCACGTACAATAATCGGATATAACTCACCGTTGATCCGGCGCATTTGATGATCAATTCCCATATAGGATTTCGTCATGACATTCGTGTATTTACGGAAGAACTTCTGCCAGGACGGAAAGTCTTCGGAATCCCTGCCGGCAATCACCAGGGTGCGGTTTTTCACCAGATTCAGGTAATGATAAGTATTTAACTGCTCATATTCCCGCAGAAGGGCTGTAGATACCCCGTCAATTGTTTCAGGTGGATCTTTCTCCTGAAGGATCTGACTCACCGAAGGCACATCAATTCCCGGGACAAGATACAGTGTGTTGTCATATTCCGGATCCAGGAGAATGATTCCGCCGGTGATCTCAAAATGGTTATATACCGACGCATACGCAATCGTACCGCCTAATCCATGCCCGATGTAGATCAATGAACCGGCATTGACCGGATAACGTTCCAGCATATGTACCGCAGATGCGAAGTCATGCCAGTAGATTTCCGTCATGGTTTCCGCTTCTTCTTCACACCAGCGCATTTCATAGCGCAGACTCGCAATTCCCCGGGATGCCAGAAGATGTGCCAGTTCCTGCCGGAATACCGGATCATCACCACTGGCATTCACATCACTCTCAAAACCATCCGGAATCAGGATCGCTACAGGCGCATGATCATCCTCTGCCGGTATGGTCAGAATCCCGTACAACCCGGGGTCCTTTCCCACAAAGACAAGTTGTTCTGTGTATTCCTGCGTCTCACTGAGTGCCGGCGGTGCCTTGCGCTCAGTATATCCCATATCCGTGATCTTCAGATCTTCATTGTATTCCACGTTAATGAAATAGCGATGTCCCTCACATACCATGTCAATCACAGAAGTCCTGTTCTCTGCGTCATGGTGCTGCGCAATTGCTGAACAACCCTGCGGTGACATTTCCGCCCAGGTCTGAAAGAATTCATGTTCCCCGGACTCATGATTGCTTAAAAGCGATATCACCTTTTCGGTTTCGCGGGCAATATCGCTTCTTGTCAATTTCTTTTGTACCGGTTCTTCGGTTACCTGTACTTCTGCTTTACAGCCGGTCAGGAAGATCAGAACCAGCAGGATCAGTTTACGCAAACGGAGCCTCTTCTTTCTTCTTTCGATATCTGAGATACGCCAATACCGCAACTACACCGAAGAAGATCGCTGCACCGATATAGATTGCAGGATTCTTCTTCTCCTGTACAGGCAGAGGGAACGGCACAGGCGGAATGTCATCATCGGCAGCTACTCCGGCCAGTGAATGGAAGTTCCATTCCTCTGGTACTCTTTCTCCCTTTTTCTGAATATACGCATCGACATCTTCTTCCACCAGGTCAAACGGACGGTCACCGTAAGTCAGGATGACTTCGTGATAATCCTTCAGGTCAAACGCATCACCCAAAGCAGCTTCAGCCTTTCCGCGCATGTTATACATCATCAGAAGTCCGTATCCATACGGCAGTAATAATCCCGGACGTCCCAGCACAAAGTCATACAACATCGGTACCGCATCCGCATTCATACCGATTTCCTGCAGATATTTACGGACATCTTCTACAGACCAGCCCAGTCCGTTTACGCCGAGATCTACCGCACAGTCTTCCACGTAACCGAGGGCAGTATCGATTCTGTTAATCGCTGCCGCCGCAGAACTCAATCCGCTGAAGTCATAAGCTTCACACTCGGAATACATCGCCCATCCTTCCGTATAGGCAATCGATCCCATGATACTTCTTGCCGGATGGGGATCCTGATCAAAGTACCAGGTAATCTGATAACAGTGTCCCGGGAATCCTTCATGGGCTAATGTTTCATACAAGCCGTTGGCATCACCTACGTTGGAACCGTTGATCTTGATCACGTTATCCTTGATATCATCGATCGGAGGATTGACATAGTATGCTACCGTGGAATCATTTGCCACACTGGGATCCAGATACTGGCTGGTATACGTAACCACCGGTCCGTCCGGATAATTCTGGAGATGATCCTGGAGATATGCCAGAACTTCCTGCGGTGTTCTTTCCGGTACGCTCTCATCATAGACACTGTCATCACTCAGCTGACCGGTCATATACAATGCGTAATAATCGCTGATGACAGCGTCAAGGTAGTCTGTACAGAGGTCAAGTAATTCCTGTACGGTATATTCACTGCTTGTCTTGTACTGTGCCAGGGCCTCATAATACGCTGCGCCGTCCGGATAATTTGCCAGACCTCCGCTGTATTTACCGCTGCCCCGCAGAGATTCCAGTACTTCCGCACAATGATCAAATTCCGGGAGGATCACATTCAATACAGTATCCCGGTTTTCTTTCTTATACTGTTCTTTCTTCGCGTCTGTAATACCGCTGAACGCATCCACACTGTCATTGAAGACCACGATTAGTTCATTATCATCCTTCTTCTCAGTCAGACGGTAGATCGTATCCAATCCTTCGTCCAGAAGATCATCATACATGAAGATTCCCGCATCTGCCTGTTCTCTGGTCAGATCCAGAGCCTGTTCAAGAAATTCCGGAATCGTCTTGATTACTTCCAGATAATCCGTAATATCTTCTTCGTTATAGATCACATACTCGGTAAGATTCGTTGTGATGTTGTTGACAACACCGGTATATGGATTAAACAACATATCCAGCAGAGGATACTTATCCAGTTCAATGATCTGTTTCAGGTTTCTTTCATAGATCCTGTAATCGTGCTGCTGAGATACACTGAGACTGTCATAATCAAATTCATGTAAAAGATCCAGGGATTCCTGAGAAGCTTTCATCTGATCATCATAGGACTGCTTTGACGCATCCCCGAAAGACATTTCCGGCTTTTCCACCCCCATGGCACGATAGTCTTTCAACGTATAGTGCATGGTCAGAAAATCGGCTTCCATGGTATCAAGGAATTCATCCATCAGGAATTCATCAAATTCTTCATTATCCTTTTCTTCCGCATAGACCGGTAATAGTCCGGCGCTCATACTGAAGCTGATAATGACAGCCCACAAGCTAAGAATGATTCTTTTCATCCCACTTCTCCTTTTTCAGCACCACAACCGTGTGCGGTTTGACCGTAACGTCATATATAAATTCGGAATGTGCATTCCCTTCTTCATCAAACTGGATCTTAAACAGATCACCGTATTCATAATACTTCTGTTCATATGTCGCGTTGATGATCACCTTACACGCATGATCCATCGTCTCCAGGTCATAGATGATTACGCCGTCGTTTACACTGAAACGTGTTTTCATCTCAATATCCTGGGCACTGCGGAGACGGAATAACGGTTCTGACCGTCGTAAGGCAATACACTTTTTCGTATATTCGTAGACTTTCTGGTTCAGTTTCAACCGTTCCCAGTCCATTCTGTTGATCGCATCACCGGCACAGTAAGAATTACTCTCTTCTTCTTTTGAAGCACAGAATTCCACCCCGGCATGCAGGAAAGGAATCCCCTGGGCAAACATCGTGCAGGCTATTAACATCTTCTGCCGGAGCTGACGTATATCTCTTGGTTCTTCCTTACAACAGAAGTGCATCTTATCCCATACCGTGAGATTGTCATGGGTCTCGATCGCGTTGATACTCTTTTCCGGATCATCAAAGCGCCAGAAATACGGGTTATGACGGCAATGTCCGGCCAGAGCGCTGCAGGCATCAAAAGCCATGGCTGTATTCCCGGTAAGATAACCGGTGAAGTACTTTCCGTCATCGGAAGTCTGTCCCTTCAGCACATCACGGAAGACATCGTTGAAATGTCCGATTCCGGGCATCTTCCCCATATTCTCAATCATTGCCTTATCCTCATGAGGCAGTGCTGTAGGCATATTCCATCCCTCGCCGTACATCAGCGCATCAGGCTTGATCGACTTGGCAAGTGCATACAACTCATTGACCGTATCCACATCCAGGATACCCATCAGGTCGAAACGGAAGCCATCCGCGCCGTAAAGTTCCATCCAGGTAGAAATCACCTTCCGGAACAGCTTCTTGGTCATTGGTTTCCGTGATTCGATATCATTGCCGCAGTAGGAACCATTCGACCGGTACCAGTTATCACTGTAACGATAGTAATAGTACGGTACGGTAAGTTCCAGAGGATTTCCCTCTGTATCATAGACATGGTTGAAAACAACATCGAAAACAACCCGTATACCACGTCCGTGCAAAGTACTGACCATCTTCCGCAGTTCTCTCATTCTACTGTAAGGATCGTCAGGATCCGTAGAATATGAACCTTCCGGCACCAGCCAGCTTACCGGATCATAACCCCAGTTATATCCTCTCTCCGGATTCAGTTCATCCACGGTTGCGTAATCACCAACAGGCATCAGCTGCAGATGGGTAATTCCAAGAGAAGAAAGATAATCCAGACCTGTGGGAAGATCCGCGTACGCTGTGTCACTCTCGGTCAGAGACAGGTACTTGCCGTTATACATGGTCCCGGTCAGGGGATTACTGGTAAGATCACGGACATTGGCTTCGTAGATTACCGCATCCACCGGATCAGATAATACCTTGGATGCCGGCAGATCACGGATCTTCCGTATCTCATCCAGATCGATAACGGCGCTTTCCTTACCGTTTGCGGTACTGCTCAGGGCGTAGGGATCCGCAGATTTCACAATCACACCATTACGGTTAATCAGATACGTATACGTTGCGTATTTCAGATCTCCCGCTATTCTTGCCCGGTATACACCACAATCTGTCCTGCGCATTTCCTGATACGTCTTCTTCTTGCGCAGGCTTACACACAGTACAACTGATACTGCTGTCGGCGCCCACAAAACAAAATCTGTATAACCCGGGTGATATGTTGCGCCAAGATCATTCCCGGTATAAGTAAACAGTTCATCAAAGTATTTGGTATGAACAATATAACGGATCTGCAGAGGTACTATCTTTCCGTATTTCTCATGAAGCTCATAGGATATACCAAAAGACAGATCAGCAGGGATGGACAGTTCATACATTACTGAATCCTGCCGGTCCTCATGACCACGCACAAGACAGGTATAAACCTCACCATTGCTGTCCGACAGATAAAAGTTACCGGTCTTTCCGCTGTAATATCTCCGGGATACCGAAACGACAACTTTTCCAAAATCATCCAGATAAGCTTCAATGTCCGCCATGATCAACCTCTGAAACTAACCGGCTGAATATCCCAGATTTCTTCTGCGTACTCCTTGATCGTACGGTCACTGGAGAAGTACCAAGACTGAGCGATGTTGATCAGACAACTTCTTGCCCAGGCATAGCGGTGCTGATAGCGTTCTGCCATTTCTTTCTGAGCCTTGACATAAGCGTCAAAGTCAGCCAGCACGAAGTATTCATCATTCTTGAACAAGATCTCATCGTAGATGATACGGAAATCTTCACGGTTCTCACTCCATGTGCCATCCAGCAGGGAATCCAGGATCCGGCGGATACGTTCATCATTGCCGTAGTAATCCGACGCGTGATAGTTATGTCTGCGCTGTTCGATTTCTTCTACGGTCATGCCGAAGATGACATCGTTTTCTCTTCCGATCAGCTCGTCGATCTCAACATTGGCACCGTCCAGAGTACCGATGAGAAGCGCACCGTTCATCATGAATTTCATATTACCGGTACCGCTGGCTTCCTTACCTGCCGTACTGATCTGTTCACTGACATCCGTACCATTCATCAGGTATTCAGACATGGTAACTCTATAGTTGGGCATGAATACAACTTTGATCATTCCCTTGACATCCGGATCATTGTTTACCTTTCTGGCTACACAGTTGATCAGATGAATAACACTCTTCGCAAAAGTATACGCAGGAGCCGCCTTGCCCGCAAAGATAAACGTATGCGGATAAATCGTGAATGACGGATCACTCTTGATTCTCTGGTACAGGTAGATTACATGCATGATGTTCAGCAGCTGACGCTTATACGCATGGATACGCTTTGCCTGTGTATCAAAGATCGAATCCGGATTGACATCCACACCGGTCGTACGTTTGATATAGTCACTTAAGATCACTTTTCTCTTACGCTTGACAGCCAGGAACTTTCTCTGCACCTTCGGGTCATCCACATGATCCATCAGTTTGATGATCTTGGAGAAATCCTTACGGTATTCTTTTCCGATCACACCATCCAGCATCTCTGCCAGTTCCGGATTGGAATAAAGCATCCATCTTCTCGGTGTAATACCGTTGGTTTTATTCTGGAAACGTTCCGGCCACATCTGGGCATATTCCTTGAAGAGATCGGTCTTTAACAAACCTGTATGGATACGTGCCACACCGTTAATCGCATGGGAACAGATCACCGCGAGTCTTGCCATGTGGATACGTCCTCCGGAAATCGGGCGGATACGTTCAATGTAGCCATGGTCCTGGGTGACATTTTCACGTACGTAATTGACAAAACGGCGGTCAATTTCTTCGATGATCATGTAGATTCTCGGTAACAGACGGCGTACGTAGTCAATCGGCCAGGATTCCAGTGCTTCGCTCATTACCGTGTGGTTGGTATAGGAAATCACTGACTGTGTGATCTTCATTGCGTCATCCCACTCATAATCATATTCATCCATGAGGATACGCTGCAGTTCCGCAATCAGGAATACCGGGTGCGTATCGTTCAGCTGGATGGCAATATGGTCACCTAAATGATCCAGTGTATCATGGTGCTGCAGGTAGGAAATCAGGATGGAGTTAATACCGGCAGACACGAAGAAATACTGCTGTTTCAGACGCAGGATCTTTCCGGCTTCGGTAGAATCATCCGGGTAAACGTTCTGACAGATTTCATTGACACTGGCGAGATATTTACGGTAGTCGATGCCTGCCGGAGAAATATCCGCAGGTTCTGCAGACCACAGACGCAGTGTATTGGTCATCTTGGTGTTCGCACCGATCATCGGCATATCATACGGGACAGCCAGGATATGTTCCGCATTCACGTGGCGGAAACGCAGACCGCCTTTACCGTTACTCTGTACTTCCACATTCCCGTAGAACAGTACTTCTACCGCGTGTTTCGGCTTACGGATCTCCCACGGATTACCGATACGAAGCCACATATCAGGCATTTCCACCTGCCTGCCGTCCTTATCGATCACCTGTGCAAACAGACCGCTCTGGTAACGGATACAGTTACCGTTGACCGGATAGTTCAGAGATGCCGCGGAATCCATGAAACACGCCGCCAGACGTCCCAGACCACCGTTACCTAAACCGGCATCTTTTTCCATGGAGATCAGATTCTTGATATCGATACCCAGATCTTTCAGACCATCTCTGGCAATCTCATAAACACCCAGATTCTGCAGATTGTTGAGCAGGCTTCTTCCCAGCAGGAATTCCATGGAGAAGTAATATACCTGTTTGGCATCCTGTTTCGCTGTCTGTACCTTGGAATCTTTCCAGTTGATTCCTGCCTGGTCTCTGACCATTTCACTCAGAACCAGGTATTTTTCCGTAGGATGAGTCTGACTGACTGTCGTACCATACGCAGTAATCAATCGATTACTGAATTCTTTCTTAAAGTCCTGCTTGTTTTTAAACATGTTATTCCCCCTTCTTAGCGCGCGGTTTACGTTTCGGACAGGTCATCCATACTGCCGCAAACGGCGCAAGTCTTAGTTTCAGATGATTTTGGAACTTTGTATCTTCCTTTACCTTGTAGGTCTTCACCTTCTCAAAGTTACACATATTACATCCGTTGTAGATATCTTTCTCAGAGTTCAGGATCTCTGTCCATGTACCACTCTGAGGAACACCGAAGTCATATTCTTCATACTGCGCAGGTGTAAGATTCATCACACACAGCAGATATTCTTTTTCGTCTTCTCTGTAGAAGCTGTATATGCTGTCCTTACTGTTGTCCGCATCGATCCATTTAAAACCATCATAGGTATAATCATACTTCGAGAGACACGGATGATTCAAATAAATCTTATTCAGATCGGTAATATAACGCAGGAATGCGTCATGCGCAGGATAATCCAGCAGGAACCAGTCCAGGGATTTGATTTCATCAAACTCGCGGAAAGTAGCGATCTCATTCCCCATAAAATTCAGTTTCTTGCCGGGATGCGCGTACATATAGGCATACAGGTTACGTACCTGCGCGAACTTCTGTTCATACGTGCCCCACATACGGTCAATGATCGTCTTCTTGCCATGGACATTCTCATCATGAGAAAGAGGCATGATAAATCTCTCACTGTAGAAGTAAGCCATGGAGAAGGTCAGTTTGTGATGGTCATAGACACGGTAGATCGGGTCTGTCGCATAATACTTCAGCGTATCATTCATCCAGCCAAGATCCCACTTATAATCGAAGCCAAGACCTCCGTCCAGCGTATTCCAGGTAACTTTCGGATAATCACTGCTGTCTTCTGCAATTAACATCACCGTCGGGAATTCCTTGTTCAGGTAATAATTCATTCTCTTGATGAAGTTCAGTGATCCCTCATTGGTGCCCCGGTCTCTGTTTCCGCCCCAGTAGATCAGATTGGATACAGCATCGATCCGGATACCATCCATGTGGTATGTCTCCAGCCAGAACGCAGCTGCGCTCATCAGGAATGAACGTACTTCTTCACTCCAGAGATCAAAATTCAGTGTGCCCCATTCGGATTCCGCATCTTCTCTCTTCTTGTATTCATAGAGCGGTTCACCGTCAAACATACGCAGACCAAACGCATCCTTGACAAAGTGTACGGGAACCATATCCATGATCACACCGATTCCCTGCATATGACATTCGTTGATGAAGGAAGCGAATTCCGTCGGATTGCCGTAACGGCTGGTTACGGAGTAATAACCGCTTGCCTGATATCCCCAAGAACCATCAAAAGGATACTCGTTCAAAGGCATCATCTCAATATGGGTAAAACCATGTTCCTTCACATAGGGTATCAGTTCATCCTTTAATCTCTGATAATTGTACGGATGATCTTCATCCCGTTTCCATCCTCCGGCATAGACTTCATAGATCGATACCGGCTGGTCAAAGCCTTTCGTTCTCTTTTTCAGCCACTTGTCATCTGTCCAGCGGATCTGGTCAATGTTATAAACCTTGGACGCGTTATCCGGTCTTGTCTCACTGTAGAACGCATACGGGTCAGATTTGTAGATCAGATTCCCGTTGCCGTCTTCGATACAGTATTTGTATGACTCCCATTCAGCGATTCCGGGAATAAAGATACTCCAGACACCGGTAAATCCTGTTCTTTCCATGCGGTGCGCATAAGGATTCCACTCGTTGAAGCTTCCCGTAACACTGACATTACGTGCATGCGGAGCGTATACGGTGAATCTTACGCCGCTGCCATCTTCAGCAAAATGCGCGCCAAATAGTTTATAAGCATCAATACATGAGCCTTGATGAAACATTTCAATGATCTTTTCCTGATTCATATGAACCTCCAGATTTGTATGTCAATATTTTATCATTTAAGTGCAGGTTTTTATAGGCATAACTTCAGTACTTGAGACAAGCAGCGGAATGATTCTCACTACGTTCTTGTAAAGGCACTTCAGTATGGAAACAGAGATCGTCCGCGAAAGGACAGCGATAAGCGAATACACAGCCCTGTTCATTCGGCTGCCTGCCGCTGATGACCGGATATTCCTCCTGTTCACTGAACGGTGCCGGCACCGCGCTGAGCAGAAAATGCGTATAGGGATGTACAGGGTGATCGATGATCGTATCGGTATCGGCAAGCTCAACAATTTTCCCCCGGTACATGATGGCGATTCGGTCTGCAATGTGACGTACAACCGCCAGATCATGTGAGATAAACAAGTACGCGATTCCTTCTTCCTGCTGCAGATCTTCCAGCAGAGTGATGATCTTGGACTGGTAGGATACATCCAGAGCAGAGACAGGTTCATCACACACCATGAACTTCGGATGCATGCCTATGGCTCTGGCAATCCCTGCTCTCTGTAACTGTCCTCCGGATAATTCATGAGGATATTTATACTTCTCATCTTTGGAAAGACCGACTTTATCCAGCAGTTCATCTACTTTATCCTTGTCCTGTACTGCCTCAAGGATGATCTTTTCCACGGTGTAGTATGGATCTACGGAGTTGTAGGGATCCTGAAAGATGATCTGCATATCAGACCTGTGGGGATGTCTCTTCTTGTTTGTGACATCTTCGCCGCAGAACATTACCTGCCCGCTGTCCGCCTTGAGCAGTCCCAGAACAGTTCTTCCCAGCGTTGTTTTCCCGCAGCCGGATTCACCGACCACACCCAGGGTTTCTCCCCGGGCAAGCGTAAAAGACACGTTGTTTACCGCGGTAAGACGTGTTTTCCCGGTTTTATAGCTCTTGGTCAGATTCTTTACTTCCAGCAGGGTTTCTTTCATTTGGTCTCCTTGTAACAGGCGTAACGGTGGTTTCCCACAGTTCTCAGGGCAGGGAATTCCTTATGACATTCCTCTTCGGCATATGTACAGCGCGGCGCAAACGGACAGCCTTCCGCATGTTCGGTGAACGAGAATAATTCTCCGGGAATCGGTGTCAGTTTTCTTTCAGCCTTGCCGTAGGAAAGTGAGGGTATCGTATTTAACAATCCTCTGGTATACGGATGACGGGGATTCATAAACAGATCCTTGACCGGTGCTTCTTCAACTACCCTGCCGCCGTAGAATACCGCAATCGTATCCGCAATCACCGCCGCGACATTCAGACTGTGTGTAATAAACAGCACCGATAAACCATTGCGTACTGCCAGGTCTTTCAGCAGGCTCAGAATTTCTTTCTGTACCGTCACATCCAGGGCTGTCGTCGGTTCATCCGCGATCAGCAGCTGCGGTTCATTCAGCAGGCTTCCCGCAATCAGCACTCTCTGACGAAGTCCTCCGGATAACTCATACGGGTACTTCTTCAAAATCTTCTCTGGTTCAGGGATGCCCACCTGTCTGAGCATATTCACCGAGATCTCGCGGACCTCCGCGGAAGAATGTGAACTGCGGATATTCAAAGTCTCCCTGAACTGGTCCAGTATCGTATAGACTGGGTCCAGGGCAGAAAACGGATCCTGAAAGATCATCCCCATATCTTCAGCACGCACTATGCGCATCTCTTTTTCCGTGTATTTTGTCAGATCCTGATCATTCAGCAGGATCGTTCCGGATTCAATGACAGCGCCGGCAGGAAGCAGACGCATGATCGTATTGGCCAGGGTTGTCTTCCCGCAGCCGGATTCACCGACGATGGCCTTAATCTCTCCCCGGGCAAGATCCAGGGATACGTTGTTCAGCACAAGAAAACGCTTGTCTTCTGCCGCAAAAGACACATTCAGATCACGAATGGATAACAAACTGCTCATTCTGTTTCCTCCCGGATATCCTGTACATCACGGATCCCGTTTCCGATCAGATGTACGCTCAGCACGCTTGCGGCAATGAACACGCACGGCAGTATACACCAGGACATATGTGTATAGATCTTGGAATAGTATTCCGCCACGATCCTGCCCCACTCTGGTACCGGATATGCCATACCGAAATCCAGATAACCGAGAATCGTACACGCCATGATCGAAGACGCATACGTTGAGGTGATCTGCAGTAAGATCACCGGCAGAATACTGCGCAGAACATGGTGCGTCAAGATATAGGCATCACTGCGTCCCATGGTTATGGAAGCTTCAATATACTCACTGTAGCGTATCTTCAGCACGGCATTGCGTATCGTGCGTGTCACAGACGGCAGAGAAGCGATCGCCACCGCCAGGAAGAAATACCCCTTGCCAAAGCCCAGGAATACCTCCACGATGATCACAAATAACAGATAGGGTATAGATGTCAGGATCTCACTGATCCGGATGATCAGACTGTCTGTTTTACCGCCTTTATATCCCGCCAGAATACCAAAGAACACACCAAAGAAGATTGCCAGCACCGTAGCCAGGAACGAAAGTCCCAGCGTATATCTTCCCCCGATCATCATTCTGGAAAGCAGATCTCTGCCGAGATGATCCGTACCGAAGGGATGTTCCAGGGTAAACGGCGCATGGTGATTCGGTACATCCAGGGTGTAATAATCACTGAAACCAAGCATCGGCACAAAGATACAGCATCCCACGATCAACAGGAAAACCGCTAGTGCCAGTATCGACACCTTATTCCGGAAGAATTTACGCCAGGCTTTCCTATTCATGGGCGCCTCCTTCGTTCAGCGATTTCCCGCGCACTTCCGGTTCCAGCAGAAAGAACAGGACATCACAAAGCAGTCCGAACAACAGGATAAACAACGCCGTAACGATCGAGCAGGCAAAAACTACGCTGTAGTCACGCGCTATGATGGCGGACACCAGATAATACCCGATCCCGGGAATCGCAAAGAAATACTCCGCGATAAACGTGGACATGAAGATCTCCGCGCTCATCTCACGCAGTACGGTGATCGTGGGAATCAGAGAGTTCCTCAAGGCATGTCTCAGCAGGATCTTCTCCTCCCTGACGCCTTTTGCCCGGAGTGTCTTTGTGTACGGTTTCTTCATCTCCGCAATCACATTCTGACGGACAACCTGAATCGTCTTCGCCAGACCGCCGCTGGCAATCGTCAGCACAGGAAGTATATAATTCTTCGGTTCCTCAATCCCGAATACCGGCAGCCAGTGCAAATACAGGCAGAACAGCAACGCCAGGAAAATCGACAGGCAGAACGGTGGTATGGAGGATAAAACCAGACTGAATGAAGAGATCAGGGTATCCTGCCACTTGCCTTTCTTATGCCCGGCAGCCACACCCAGAGGTATCCCCGCAACAATCATGAAAATCAATCCAAGCATGGTCAGCAGGAAGGTAAACTTTGCCCGCATCAGGGTTTCCCCGGTCAGGTCCCTATGCTGGAACACGGAAGGAAAATGTAACTTGGTAAAGACATCCCAGGCATACCGTAAATAACGTGTAAAGGTATTGGCAGGTACAGAGAAATACACAAAAAAGCGATCCAGGAGATCTCCGTCTCCATAGATTGGAAGCATACCCAGGCGTGAACCGGGAAGATAGGTAAGCAAGACGAAAATCGCCAGCATGGATGCCAGCAAAGCCGGGATAATCACCAATATACGTTTAAGTATATATCTAAGCATCATAAAACCAGGAAAACACAGTAATTATACTGTATATGAAAACAAGTATCCACCAGACCAACTGGTGGTTTTATCAATACATGAAGCCTCCGGGATCCGGATCAGGTTTTCAGGTTATTGATCGGATGCGGTAAAGTAGAACGTATCCTCTGTTTCGTAATACGGCAGTTCATCAATCGTACGGATCACTTCCCAATCCAGGGCAGTATCCTGTTCGTTGGACTGATCATCCGCATATCTTACGACAAATACCGTGCCGTCATATTCTTGCGGGCAGAGAACGGTCAGTTCTACGATCAGCTGAGGCCAGTTGTTAATCCTGTTCGCTGTATAGGCAACCGTATACTCCATACCTTCATATTCGATATCTAATCCGGATTCGATTTGTTGTGCTTCGCCTGCTTCAAGGTGCTCAGAAAGTTCATTTGTTACATCAAAGCAGATACCGGTATAGCGGTCAAAAGGAAATTCTCTGGTATAAATCAAACCACCGGGTGTATCGGTAACATCATAGGTAATCGTCGCGATAACTTTCTTATATCCTTCTGTTTCCGAAGGTTCTTCTTTTATACTGCAGGAAGCATGCATCGGGAAAGTTCCCTTTTCTGCCCATGCGGTATATTCGAAATTCCCCTGCGGAGTAATTGTGAGCTGCTGTTCTTCCAGGAAGGTCTTCGGCTCCGGTGTCGGCGTTGGCGTAGGTTCCGGTGTTGCTTCAGCAACTTGTTCTGTTGGTTCAAGTGTTGTCTCCGGTGATGTGGCTGCCTGCGTATTTGAGGAAGAACTGCCGCATCCTGCAAGTACCACGCATAATACAGCACACATGAGCTTTTTGTATTCCATATCGTATTTCTCCTGTAGTTAATATACGGAAATCATTATATTGTCGTCCGGGTTTTTCTGTCAAAACAAGCCTCTTTTCCTACAAACTGTACAAAAAAAGCTCTGATGATTGAACAGGGCTTTCTTTTCGTTTAATACTTGATCCTTGTTTCAGTTTTTCGGTTTGGGAGATGGTTTGAACACAACGTGGATATACGGGTTGGTGTTGGCGGCCTGTCCCAGTACCATCAAGATCTTGTACGCATACGCATTCTCACAGATCTCTGTAATACTCTCAGGGGTGAAAACGAGTTCATACTCTTCGTGTACTTCACTCAGCGCATCTGCCAGGGCATCCAGGTTCCTTCCGTAGAAACTCTCGAAGGAAAAGATCTCATGCATATATTCATGCGCAGGTTTACGTTCCTTGATCCGTTCAGGATCGATTACTATGACCTTTTTCATTGCGACTCATCTCCATATAACAGTGTATAGTGCTCATAATGGTCTTTGGTATAGTAGATCAGACCATCATTACTGTAAATGATTCTCTTGGCGCCACGGCTCTTCTTATTGATCGTACCGATATCACACTCATAATAGATTCTTCCCTCTTTATCAGGAAGTCTGCCTTCATTGTTGTAGAATTCATCTCCGCCGATACACATTCCCTTGATTACCCGGTTCAGGGCTCCGCTTTCCCAGCCATGTTTTCTGGCTTCTTTCTTGGTCATGAAGTTGGAGGGTAATTCCCCGTAAGTATGAATATACAGCGCCACATCATCCCTGGTATCGTATACCCCGTCTTTGTCGATGACCGCCGCAGTTGGTGAAGATGACGGCTCCGCAGTTGGCGAAGATGACGGTTCCGGAGTTGGTGTCTGTACAACTTCTGTCGGTGTCGGTGTGGGTGCCGGCGAAGGTTCCGGAATGACTACCTGGGTAAGACCGCGGATAAAATACCCCACCAGCATCGCCAGGATGATCAGACCCGTCATCAGGATTTTTCTCATTCTCTGCATTGTTACTTCATCCTCCCGTTACCGCAGTCCTTCTTCTTTTTCCTTACAGAACCTCTGGTACAGTGTACTCAGCGTACTCTTGTTCGTTATGGGAAACATGTACTGTTGTGCTTCCCGGTAATTGATCCAACGTGCTTCATCGATCTCTTTGGAACAGGTAATATCCGCTTTTCTGGCAAAGGCGATAAAGCCATGCATAAGTTGTTCCCTGCGCGCAAACCACTCGGTACAGATCAGTTCCAGCTTCTCTGCCTCAATACCGGTTTCTTCCTTGATTTCCCGGTATGTGCATTCTTCGGCACTCTCTCCCGGTGTGATATATCCAGATACGAAGGTCATGTACTGACTCGATAAGTAGGATTGTCTCTCCAGCAGGATCTCATCATATTCGTTATACACAAGCGCGATAATACAACTGTCAAAACAATCAAACCAGTATCTCTGACAGGATTCACAGTACGGAACCATACCGTCATCCCCGGCAGGTCTTTCAGTCAGTTTTTCCCCGCACTTCGGGCAGTAGATGTAATGCATACAACTATTATAAAGCAGTCACAGAGAATAAAAAATATCTGTCTTCAAGACAGATATTAATCATAGATATCGTTTCCCAGTGTATCAATACCCACAAAACACGGGAAATCCTCTACGGTAAGCTTGACGACAGCTTCACTCAGGAGATCTTCAAACGCGACCGGTTCTGCTTTCTTGATCCGGTTGGACAACAAGGCTCCAGCACCTCCGACAACCACGAAATAGATTGCTTTATTACGTATGACTGCGTCTATGACTTCCGGAGATCTTCTTCCCTTGCCGATCATTCCTCTCAGACCGTCATCCAGAAGTTCCGGTGTATAGGCATCCATTCTTCCGGATGTTGTTGGTCCCGCGGATCCTACCGCATGACCGGGCCTTGGCTGTGTAGGTCCTACATAGTAGATTACCGCATCTTTCATTTCAAAGGGATATTCTTCCCCTCTTTCACGCATTTCATGAAGTCTCTTATGGGCCGCATCCCTGGCTGTATAGATCACTCCGGTAAGGTATACTTCATCTCCTGCCCGCAGTTTCTCTCTTGTTTCAAGATTCATCGGAAGTGTGATATTGTACTTCATTCAGATCACCACCTTTGCATGTCTGCTCGCATGACAACAGATATTCACTGCGCAGGGAAGACTGGCAATGTGTGTAGGATAGTATTCCACCATGACTTTCAGTGCTGTGGTTTTCCCGTGCAGTCCCATGGGACCGATATTCAGTTCGTTGGCTGCTTCCGTCAGTTCATCTTCTAATTGTTTATACCGTTCATTCGGATTGGATTCGTTGATTGGCCGTAACAGTGCTCTCTTGGCAAGATATGTGCTGTAGTCAAAAGATCCGCCGATTCCTACACCGACGATCATCGGCGGACATGCGTTTGGCCCGGCTTCCCTGATCGTCTCAAGAACGAACTTCTTGATTCCTTCTCTGCCTTCTGCCGGTGCCAGCATCTTTGTCTGTGACTTGTTTTCCGAACCAAATCCCTTGGCCATGATCTCCACAACAACGTCTTCACCCGGAACGATATCACAGTAGATCACTGCGGGTGTATTCGTACCGGTATTCTTACGGTCAAACAGGGGATCATCCACCACTGAAGCACGCAGATATCCTTCCCGGAATCCCGCCTCCAGACCGCGGGTAACCGCTTCTCTGAGAGATCCCCCGGTAAAGTGTACATCCTGTCCTGCCGTGATCCAGACGATATTCATGCCTGTATCCTGACAGATGGCAATCCGTTCTTCCCGCGCAATTCTTGCGTTCTCCAGCAGCATATTCAACGCTGCCCTGGCTTTGTCTGTCGTTTCTTCCGCTGCTCCTCTTTGTAAAGCCCGCAGAATTTCCGGAGAATACTCTACCGCGATGTTCATACAGGCTTCTTTTACTTTCTCTTCTATAATCGATACATTGACTTCACGCATGTATTCCTCCTGTAACTCGATACCTATACCCGTATTATACCAATACATTCTGTTTTCATAAGATACCATTGATCGGAATTATTTATCCATGATTATCCTTTATATCAAAAAAAGCGATTCAGATGAGAATCGCTTTCTTAACCTTAGTCAGTATTGAATTACTTGAGGATCTCGATGATGTTTCCGGAACCGACTGTACGGCCGCCTTCACGGATGGAGAATCTTGTTCCCTGCTCAACAGCGATCGGAGCAAGCAGTTCAACTGTCATGACAACGTTGTCACCAGGCATGCACATATCTGTGCCTTCCGGTAAACGGATAACGCCTGTAACGTCAGTTGTACGGAAATAGAACTGAGGACGATAGTTGGAAACGAACGGTGTATGACGTCCGCCTTCTTCCTTAGTCAGAACGTAGACCTGAGCCTTGAACTTTGTATGAGGTGTAACGGAACCCGGCTTAGCGAGAACCTGTCCACGCTCTACTTCGTCACGGTTAACACCACGGAGCAGAGCACCGATGTTGTCACCAGCCTGAGCAAAGTCAAGAGTCTTACGGAACATTTCGATACCTGTAACGACAGTTGTTCTTGTGTCTTTGAGACCAACGATTTCAACCTGGTCGTTGAGGTTCAGTTTACCACGTTCTACACGGCCTGTAGCAACAGTACCACGACCTGTGATCGTGAAGACGTCTTCTACAGCCATCAGGAACGGCTTGTCGAATTCATGTGCAGGTGTCGGGATCCATTCGTCAACAGCGTCGAGGAGTTCCTTGATCGGAGCGAGCCAGTTCGGATCACCTTCGAGAGCCTTCAGAGCGGAACCACGGATGATAGGTGTTTCATCGCCTTCGAATCCGTATTCGGACAGAAGGTCACGAACTTCCATTTCAACCAGGTCGATCAGTTCAGGATCGTCAACCATGTCGCACTTGTTCAGGAATACGACCATCTTAGGTACGCCTACCTGACGGGACAGCAGGATGTGCTCACGAGTCTGAGGCATCGGTCCGTCTGTAGCAGCAACTACGAGGATAGCGCCGTCCATCTGAGCAGCACCAGTGATCATGTTCTTGACATAGTCAGCATGACCTGGGCAGTCTACGTGTGCATAGTGACGTGTTTTTGTTGAGTACTCAACGTGAGCTGTGTTGATCGTAATACCACGAGCTTTTTCTTCCGGTGCTCCGTCAAT
>JAFWFE010000037.1 GCA_017512555.1 Solobacterium sp.
AACGGATCCAGTAGTAGTAAAAGCAGCTGTATAGTCTTTCAAAGAGACAGCAGTAAAGGTGTCATGGACGCACCCAGGAGCTGCACAGCCTTTGGCTGTGCCAACCTGATGCTCGGTAATTCAATTGCCGAGTAGTTCACATATATTCAATTCGTTTTGCGATATGTGCACCAACATGTGCTTCCGCAAGCCGGTTCCAGGTTTCTTCAGTAACAACTCCCTGATCGGTCAGAATCTCATAGTCGGTATTGAAGAGACGGTAACAGAGTCCTGCGGAATGGAATCCATGGCGCAGATAGAAATCTCTGCGCCGTCGTTTGATTCCGGTCGGATCGGATGCTTCTTCTGCCAGTTCGATTTCCCCGACGATCTGATAATCCCGGTACTGTTCTTTCAGGTGTTCCAGCAGCTGTGTACCGATCTGTTTTCCACGGAGGTCTTTTAAGACAGCCAGATAGCCGATATAGACGATTGTTCCATATTCAAACACATACGACAGTGCGCACAGCTCTCCATCCAGAGAATACGCCCGCAGGATACACTCGTTCCGGTCATTGACCAGACGGTCAAACGGGATCTGTTCATCTTCCGGAAAAGCTTCTTCATACAGTCTCTGTACTTCCGGGAGTTCTTTACTGCCGGGCCTGAGAATTATTTCTTCCATCCGAAGTCCTTCAGGCAGCGTTCCAGATCCTCTTCTACCGTACCAAGATCAATTCCGTTTTCTTTCAGCTTGGTATGGTCAAGACGGTAATCCCGGAACCGGTCTGCGTACCGGTCATTATCCGGCAGGATATACGTCCGGATCGTTTCTTCATCATACCCGAGGGTCTCTGCGATATAACAGCAGAGTTCATAGGTATTGCGGTCATTCTTTGAAGAGAAATGATAGATGCCCTTCGGAAGTTCAATCAGTTCCGATAAATGATCTGCCAGGTTCATCGCATAGGTCATGCCGCGCTGTTCATTCGGGGTAAACGCTGCCGGTGTTTTCGTACGGATTGCCGTCCAGGTACGCATTAAAAGATTGGCGCTCGGTGTAACTCTGGCAAACGGAAGACCGAACATATACGAGAGCCGCAGAATGACATAATTGTTCCCGTTTTCCTTCAGCCAGTTTTCCACTTCAATCTTCTGTTGTCCGTAATCCGTGACACAGCTGACCGCATCCTCTTCCCGGAACGGTCCTTTTTCGGTTTTTCCGTTAAATACCTGTTCGGTTGAGAAGAATATAAAGCGGGCATTCTGGTCCTGTGCAGCTTTTGCGGCCTCAATCGCCGATTCGGCATTGATCTTATGCGCAAGTTCCGGATGGTCTGCGCAGAATTGTGTTGCGGCATTGGCAGCAGTATGGATCAGCACATCATACTTCAGCCCGGAAAGATACGGATATACTGTCTCCGGCTTTGAAAAATCAATTTCATTGCGGGTGATGCGGATGAATTCAAACTTATCTTCGTTGTATAAACGGATCACATTTGCGAGATATCCGTTCGCTCCGGTCAGTACGATTCGTTTCATGTATTATTCCTCCAGTTTCTGTACTTCCGTTTTCGCTTCTTCGATCTTCTGTATGGTCTCCTGCCGGATCAATTCTCTCAGTCTCTTCAGATAATCGGAAAAGGCTACCCGGTCATCCGCATATGTGAGATTCAGGGAATATTCGTTCTCTGACCAGGTATGAATATCACTTTCGTTATGGGAGATCAGTGCCTCCAGAGAATCCATTGCTTTGTAGATCTTTGCCTCAATCGTCTTCTGTTCCTTCATCTCCCGGTAGAGTTCCTTCATTTCCTGGTTATAAGGTGCAGGTAAAGATGCCACCCAGTTATCCAGCAGGTTCTCTTCCACGGTTTCATCCGCTCCGGTTTTCATAAAGGTCGGGATATCACCGGTAAAGACTTCTCCCAGATCATGGATGATGCACATGCGTATCACTTTATCGATATCCGCTTCCGGGAATTCATCTTTGAGAAAATAAGCCATCAATGTAATCCGCCAGCTGTGCTCTGCGACACTCTCATGTCTTCCCTTACTGGTATAGCAGTGCCGAAGTTCATCTTTCAGCCCTTCTGCCAGATGAATTGTTTCAAGATATCTGTTTACATCCATATGTCTTATATCGCTCCCTTCCGTATCTGTTCCAGTGCTTCGAGCAGAGATGCGCAGATATGCGCATTGCTGCTGAGAATGGTTTCATTTGGTTCTGCATAATCCGGTACCATGATCGTCTCACACCCGGCTTCCAGACCTGCCAGTACACCGTTGATGGAATCTTCAAAGACATAGCAGTCCTTCGGATCCAGAGACAGCTGTTCTGCCGCATACAGAAAGACATCCGGGAACGGTTTTCCCCTTCCGACCAGAGAACCGCTGACCACCGCATCAAAGAACTGTTCGGTATTTGAGGTTTTGATATTATGCCGGATCACTTCCGGGTAGGAGGAACTGGCGACTGCCATCTTTACCCCGTTTTCACGAAAGAATTCCAGGATCTCAAACAGTCCGGGTTTGACCGGTACCTGTTTCTTTACCATCTCTTCCACGCCTTTTACAACGCTTTGGAACAGTCCGTCGGGATCCTCCGTATGATAATACTTTTTTACGATCCCCCTCAGCATGTCACCGTTGGTACCGCATATTTCCCGTGCAAAACGACCCGGAAGTACAATGCCCATTTCGTTTGCGATTTTCTGCCAGTTTTCCTGATATAAGCGTTCGGTATCGAACATCAGGCCATCCATGTCAAATATTGCGCCTGCTTTCATGTCGTTTCCTCAGTTGAATGATACCAGACTTTCACAGTTGCCTGTAAGTCGGAGCCATTACAGAAAACTGCCCTTGTAAAGTTGATGAGAACTGTAATTCCATACATTAAACCTTAGATATTATCCAATCTAGGACTACATCATCGAAATGATAACAGATTTTTTCTCGAAAGCCGCGTATTCATGCGGTTTTCATCATTTCTACAC
Organism: Solobacterium sp.; assembly: GCA_017512555.1. Lineage (GTDB taxonomy): Bacteria > Bacillota_I > Bacilli_A > Erysipelotrichales > Erysipelotrichaceae > Bulleidia. Next base: position 2,976 of record JAFWFE010000037.1, read on the forward strand.
ACATTTGGTTGAGATTGAATAATATCATATATGTAGTTCTAATAG
>JAFWFE010000003.1 GCA_017512555.1 Solobacterium sp.
GTCAAGGAGATCCATGCCTATATCCAGGAGAACCAGACGCTGGGACGCTTCGCCCGGGCAATCCGCAACCGCAGAGTATCGTTATACGCGATCTTCCTGGAATTGGCTGCTTTATTTGAAGAAACCGAAGAACAGACAGAAAAAGAAAAAATCAAAAAGTTCCGTATTTATGCAGTTACCGCTGCTTTAGTAAATGATGTCACCAGATATCTTGGTGGAATGTACTAGAAAGAGAGAAAGGATAAACAAATGAAATACGATTTTACTTCAGTATTTGACAGAGTTGACTCAATCGCAGTTACACCGGAAGCGAATCCGAACTTCCGTAAATTTACACTGAAAGAGGGATTTGACAAGATTCCCATGTGGATTGCCGACATGAACTTCCATGCCTGCCCGACGATTCCTGCCGCTGTGATCAAGCGTACAGAACATACCACTTACGGCTATTTCCCCACCCGTGATGAATACTACGATGCCATTATTAACTGGCATCAGACACGTAAGCCGATTGAAGGTCTCTCCCGTGAACATATCGGTTATGAAAATGGTGTTCTCGGTGGTGTAGCTTCTGCTCTCGGTGTATTCTGCCAGCAGGGTGAAGCCGTACTTGTACATTCTCCGACCTATGTAGGCTTTACCGCCACATTGACCAATGCCGGTTATAAGATCGTTCATTCCGAACTGTACCAGGATGAAAATAATATCTGGCGTATGGATTACGCGGATATGGAAAAGAAGATCGTTGAAAATAAGATCCATACCGCAATCTTCTGCAGCCCGCACAATCCTGCCGGACGTGTATGGGAAAGAGAAGAACTGGAAACAGCCATGGCTCTGTTTGAAAAGTACGAGATCAACATCATTGCGGATGAAATCTGGTCTGATATCATCATGCCGGGATATACGCATATTCCTACACAGGCAGTCAGTGAATACGCAAAGCAGCACACTGTCGCAATGTATGCACCGTCCAAGACATTCAATCTTGCCGGACTGATCGGTGCGTATCACATCATCTTCAACAAGAATATCCGTGAACGTGTTGAAAAGCAGGGAAGTCTCTCTCATTACAACAGTCAGAATGTTCTCTCCATGTATGCCCTGATTGGTGCATATTCACCGGAAGGTCATGAATGGGCAGATGAACTGTGTGAAGTTATTGAAGGTAACCTGAACTACGGCGGAAACTACATCAAGGAACACTTCCATGGTCTGAAGTTCTCTCAGCCTCAGGGAACCTATATGCTCTATGTAGACTGTGAAGAATGGTGTAAGGAACACAATAAGACAATTGATGATATTCTGGATCGTGCATACACCTATGGTGTGCTGTTCCAGGATGGACGTCCGTTCCGCAGACCTTACGCATTGCGTATCAACTTCGCACTGCCTCTGTCCAGAGTTCAGGAAGCTTTCGACAGATTGGATAAGTACGTATTCAACAATACCGAATGGTAAGAGAATTCCCGGGTTACCCCGGGAATTTTTATCTGTCAGATACAGTGGGAAAACCTTAATGTGTACAGGATATTCACCTATGTCAAATGTGGTATACTATAGACAAAACAGGAGGTTTGAATAATGAAATATATATTCCCTGTAATTCTGATCATTTTATTGATACTTCTGGTGTTTTCCTGCATCCGTGTCGTACCTCAGGAGAATGAGTACGTCATTGAACGTTTAGGACGTTATCTGACATCCTGGAGAGCAGGTATTCACTTCAAAATGCCTCTGATTGACAGAATATGCCGCAGAGTCCTGATGAAGGAACAAGTCGCAGACTTTGCGCCTCAGCCTGTAATCACAAAAGATAATGTCACGATGATGATCGACTCTGTCGTATACTTCCGTATCGTGGATTCCAAACTGTATGCGTATGGTGTAGAAAACCCGATTATGGCAATGGAGAATCTGACGGCGACAACACTGCGTAATATCATTGGTGATATGTCACTGGATACGACACTCACATCTCGTGAACAGATCAACTCTCAGATGTTATCCGTCATTGATACAGCAACAGACCCGTGGGGTATCAAGGTTACCCGTGTTGAGTTAAAGAACATTCAGCCGCCCGCAACGATTCGTGAAGCGATGGAAAAACAGATGAAAGCTGAACGTGAAAAGAGAGCGGTTATCCTTGCGGCAGAAGGTGAGAAACAAGCACTGATCCTGACGGCAGAAGGTAAGAAAGAATCCGCGATCCTGGACGCTGAAGCAGAAAAGAGAGCGACGATTCTGCACGCGGAAGCGCAGAAAGAGAAAGAAATCCGTGAAGCTGAAGGTAAGGCAGAAGCGATCCGCCAGGTTCAGCAGGCTACAGCAGATGGCTTGAAGATGATCAAGGAAGCTGGTGCAGATGATGCTGTACTGCGTCTGAAGACTCTGGAGGCCTTTGCGCAGGCTGCGGATGGTAAGGCTACGAAGATTATCGTTCCTACGGAAATTGCCGGTATCGCAGGTCTGGTGGAAGGTCTTAAGTCCGGAGATAAGGCATGAGTATCGCTTTCCCTTTTATCATCATTGTCTGGATCTTTCTTTTCTTCGTGATCTTTACAAACATGTTAAAGAACCTGAAGGGAAAATCAAAAGTGAGATCTTCCGATGGACATATAGTAAAACGCAGTGAAGATCTGACCTGTGAGACAAATGACGGACATAACCACGTTAAATATTCGGAAGAAGAATTTGGCAAGCGTTATATTGTTCATAACGAACCGGAAACCGGGTATGTTGTCCTGAATGGCGTAAAGCGCAGGCTGGAAGATTGCAAATACTTATAGAAGGGTGAAAATCCTTCTATATTTTTATGTTTCTGTGATAAGATAATAAGGCATTGCGGCATAGCCAAGCGGTAAGGCAAGGGACTTTGACTCCCTCATGCGAAAGTTCGAATCTTTCTGCCGCAGCCATAGTATCTATACGTACACTTATATTCACACAGGATATAAGTGTATTTTTATGCAAAAACTGTACAGTCAACAATTGCGATAAAGAATTTATCGAACGGAAAGGAATTTGGTATACTGAATTTACGGAGGTATTTCTATGAAGACATATATAGGAATTGACCTGGGTGGTACAAATATACGTGTAGCGAAGATTACCGAAGACGGAAAAGTATTACAGCAGATCAAAAGTCCAAGTTACGGAGCGGAAGGCCGTGAAAGAGTATTGGAGAACCTGAAGAAACTTGTACGTCAGATTGATGGCTGGGAAGAGTGTTCCGGTATGGGTGTAGGAGTTCCCGGCCCCTGTGATCAGAAGACCGGATCCATGTCAATGTCCACAAATCTTCCGGGGTTTACGGGATATCCGTTTGCGGATGATCTGAGTAAGGAATTCGGTATGCCTGCGTATATTGAAAATGACGCAAATGTTGCAGGTCTTGCGGAAGCGGTCGTCGGTGCCGGAAAAAGACTCTCTGTAGTTGAATACGTGACGATTTCCACCGGTATCGGAGGCGCTTTGATCGTAGATGGTAAGGTAGTTTCCGGCAAACATGGATATGCAGGTGAGATCGCTAATATCATCATTGACCGTGACAGAGGCACATATAATCATCTGGCGCCGGGTGCTGTAGAGAACGAAGCCAGTGGTACAGCAATCACCCGTAAGGGAAGAGAATTACTTCCTGAGATGAATATCCGTCATGCCGGACAGGTATTTGACCTGGCAGCGGAAGGAAATGAAATAGCGCAGAAGATTGCGGATGCAGCAATCGCAGATCTGGCACAGTTGTTTGCGACACTTGCGGCAGTGGCAGATCCGGATATCTTTGTGCTGGGCGGAGGAATGATGAAATCCGCAGATAAGTTCCTGGATCAGTTGATTGAGAAATATAAGGAAATAACACATACAGCTTTGCATGATACTCCGTTTGTGATCGCGCAGCTGGAAGAACCCGGAATCATCGGTGCGGCGATGGTACCGCGGAGTCATGAAGGATAACCTTGGAGTCTGGAAAGGATTCTGAGCAGTAACTGCATTGTTCAATGAACAGTGCAGTTTTTGTGTGATAGAATCATACTTGTAAGGATACGATGAAATATCTTAGTATCCGTAAATGATCGTACAGGTTCCGCAGATTTAATTCGATCATGACAAAAGTTACGATAATTACAGTGAGGAGAGTAAAGCATGAAAGTATTAATTGTTGGTGGTGTTGCCGGCGGAGCTTCTGCGGCCGCAAGAATTCGCAGGCTTGATGAAAGTGCTGAGATCATTATTTTTGAACGTGGTCCCCATGTGTCTTTCTCCAATTGTTGTTTGCCGTATTATTTCAGCAGAACAGTTGCGGATAGCCAGCGTCTGATCATGATGACACCGGAGAGATTCAAATCCCAGTACAACATCGAAGTACGTACAGAACAGGAAGTTACCGCGATCAACAGAGAAGGAAGAACACTGAAGATCCGGAAAGCAGACGGTACGGAGTACGAAGAAGGATACGATAAAGTCGTGCTGGCACCAGGTGCTGCACCTGTATTGCCCGGAAGTATTGAAGGAATACGCGGGGAGAATGTTTTCGCAGTCCGCAATGTAGTAGATATCACAAAAGCAGATGACTATCTGCAGAAACATGAAGTACAGGATATTGCGGTAGTCGGCGGCGGATTCATCGGTTGTGAGATCACCGAGAATCTGGTTCATGCTGGTAAACATGTAACACTGATTGAAGCCATCGATCAGATCATGACTCCGTTTGACTTTGATATGGTACAGATCCTTCACAAGGAAATGATGGACCATGGAGTAGATCTGATCCTGGAAGATAGTGTAATCAAGATTGAAGAAAAACAGGTTACTCTGAAGAGTGGTGCTGTAGTTCCTGCGCAGATGGTGATCATGGCTGTCGGTGTACGTCCGGAGACATCTCTTGCGAAAGAAGCCGGGCTGATGATTGGAGAAACCGGAGCTATCGCAGTTAACGAGAAATTCCAGACCAGTGATGAAGATATTTACGCTGTAGGGGATGCGGTTGAAGTGACGAACAGAATCACCGGAAAACCCATGCGTCTGGCTCTGGCATGGCCTGCGCAGATGGAAGCCAGGATTGCGGCAGACCACATGTGCGGAAAATCCGACCGTAAACTTGGGTTTATCGGTTCCTCTGTTGTCCGTATCTTTGATCTGTATGCGGCTTGTACAGGTCTGAACGAAAAGGCATGCAAGGGGGCAGGATACGATTATGATTTCGTTTATGTACTGCCTGCGGATAAAGTCAGTGTCATGCCTGGTTCCAATGTCATGCACTTCAAACTGGTCTTTGAAAAACCGTCCGGAAAACTTCTGGGTGCGCAGGCAATCGGTAAAGGTGCCGCAGACCGCCGCATCGATACCATTGCCGCACTCATCTGCATGGGTGGTACATTGGAAGACCTGAAAGATCTTGAACTCTGTTATGCACCGGTAGTCAGTACAGCTAAAGACGTAGTAAACATGGCTGCGCTTGTCGGCTTGAATGTACTGGATGGTGTATTCCGTCAGGTACCGGTAACCAAGGTCAGAGAACTGGTAGAGAATAACGCCTATATCGTAGATGTCAGAGAGAAGGGAGAATACGCGGCAGGACACCTCCTGAATGCCGTGAATATCCCGCTGAGTGAACTCCGTCAGCGTGCGCAGGAGATTCCTCATGATGTGCCGGTATATCTGCACTGCCGTTCCAGCCAGAGAAGCTACAACGCGATCATGGCGCTCCAGCATATGGGTTATGATAACCTGTATAATATCTCCGGTTCCTTCCTGGGTATCTGTCTCTATGAGTATGCACAGGATGTACTGAAGAAACGTGAGAAGATTGTTACAGAGTATAATTTCAGATAAGTAATGATGAACCCGGTGAACAACCGGGTTCATTTCAGGGGTACACAGATGAAGATAGCGATTATCGGATACAGCGGCTCGGGGAAATCAACTCTTGCGCGTGAACTGGCAGAAGTATTTCAGCTGCCGGTTTTACATCTGGATCAGGTACAGTTCCTCCCCGGATGGAAAGAACGCACGACAGAAGAACAATGTGAGATCGTAGATAACTTCATGAATGAATATCCTTCCTGGGTGATTGATGGCAATTACTCTCGTGTGTGCTACACAGAGAGGATGGAACAGGCTGATCTGATTATTGAACTGTTGTTTAACCGCTTTACCTGCCTGAACCGTGCACGAAAGAGATATATACGGTATAAAGGTCAATCACGTCCGGATATGACGGAAGATTGTGATGAGAAACTGGATTGGGAGTTTATCCGCTGGATTCTTTTTGACGGACGTACAAGGAAACACAGAAAAAGATACCGGTCCATTCAGAACCTGTATCCGGACAAGGTAATCGTTCTCCGGAACCAGAAACAGATAGATCAGTACCTATTATCACTGAAAAAGTAAATCTCTCTTTCGAGAGATTTTTTACATGATTCCCTGGGCCAGCATGGCATCCACGATCTTTTTGAACGCGGCAATATTCGCACCATCGATCAGGTCAAAGCCCAGATCATACTCCTGCGCAGCTTCCACGGAATTATTCACAATACTTGTCATGATATTCTTCAACTTGGCATTCACTTCTTCCGCGCTCCAGGAATATCTGGCACTGTTCTGTGCCATTTCCAGGGCAGAAACAGCTACACCACCCGCATTGACAGCCTTGGCAGGACCGATGACCAGCCCGTTCTCTCTAAGGTATGACATAGCCTCCGGTGTGCTGGACATGTTGGAAACTTCGAAGTAATATTTTGCGCCGGAAGCCGCAATCTTCTTCGCATCCTGCAGATCGACTTCGTTCTGTGTTGCGCAGGGCATATAGATGTCTGCAGGAATACCCCAGACTTTTTCACCAGGATGATATTCACAGCCGAATTTATCCGCATACATCTTTACACTGCGGTTCTTACTTGCACGCATCTTCAGAAGATACTCGATCTTCTCATCCGTGGATACTCCCTCAGGATCATACACATAACCATCGCTGCCGGAGATCGTGAGGACTTTTCCGCCCATCTGTTTGATCATCTTTGCGGTACCCCAGGTCACATTTCCGTAACCGGATAACACAAAGGTCTTACCCTTGACCGTATCACCGAAGTGCCGTAGTACTTCTTCTACGTAGTACATTGCGCCGTAGCCTGTCGCTTCCGGACGTAGTAAGCTTCCGCCGTAGCTGAGACCTTTGCCGGTCAGTACACCATTCTCAAAACCATTGCGTATCCTGCGGTACTGCCCGAACAGATAACCGATCTCTCTTCCGCCGACACCGATATCTCCTGCCGGCACATCAATGTACTGTCCGATATGGCGGTATAATTCGGTCATGAATGCCTGGCAGAAATTCATAATCTCACGGTCAGATTTCCCGTGAGGGTCAAAATCCGAACCACCCTTGGCACCACCAATCGGCAATGTTGTCAGACTATTCTTGAAGGTCTGTTCAAAACCAAGACACTTCATGATGGAAAGATTCACATTCTTCGCAAACCGCAGTCCACCCTTATAAGGACCAATCACTCCGTTAAACTGTACACGATACCCGCGATTCACATGAGGTTTCCCCTGATCATCCAGCCAGGTTACACGGAACGATACACTGCGGTCCGGTTCGGTCAGACGTTCCAGGATCATCTCTTCTTCGTATTCCGGATGTTTATCCATCACGATATCCAGAGAGGATAATACTTCCTCTACAGCCTGGATAAACTCAGGTTCGTTGGGATTCTTGGCTTTAACTTCAGCCAGTACTTTTTCTACATATGCATTCATAATACCTACCTGTCCACAATTTCCATACCGATCGCATGCTGTACCTCAGAGACTTTCTGACGGGCAATAATACGGGCTTTTTCGGCGCCTTCGGCCAAAGTCTTGTCAATCAGGTCGGAGTTGATGATCTCGTTGTATCTGGCCTGAATCTCTTCCAGTTTGGCACATACCGCGTCTGCGACAGCACGCTTGAATTCACCATACCCTTTACCCTCAAATTCTTTTTCAATATCCGCAAAAGGACGATCATCCGACAGAGAGGAGAGAATCTGGATCAGATTGGAGATACCCGGCTGGTTTTCCGGATCATAGCGGACAACACCGAGACTGTCGGTAGTTGCGCTCATGATCTTCTTACGCGCATCCTTGAGGGTATCCAGAAGATAAATACAGCCTTTATTGATTCCATCAGACTTGGACATCTTCTTTGTCGGATCTGACAGAGACATGATCCTGGCACCGACTTTCGCGATTCTCGGTTCAGGAACAGTAAAGATTTTCCCGTAGCGGTTATTCATACGGATCGCGACATCACGGCACAGTTCTACGTGTTGTTTCTGATCTTCACCGACCGGCACAAATGTCGGGCTGTACAGCAGGATGTCCGCAGCCATCAACGTAGGATAAGTATATAAACCACCGGAAAGATTCTTTTCGCCATGGACCTGCTTATCCTTGAACTGTGTCATCCGGTTTAACTCACCAAGATAGGTATGACAGCACACGATGAATCCCAGCTGCGCATGTTCGGGAACATCTGTCTGCAGGAAGATCGTACATTTCTGAGGATCCAGACCACACGCCAGATATAAAGCTACACAATCCCGGAGATTCTTCTTCAGTTCTGCAGGTTCCTGCGGTACGGTAATACAGTGCAGATTCGCAATGAACGCGATCATCTCATACTCATCCTGTACTGCCGCAAAGTTCTTCAAAGCACCAATGTATGTGCCCAGATGTAACTGACCACTAGGCTTGATGCCGCTTACCATTCTTTCTTTCATAACAGCCTCCTTTAACAAAAAAAGCGCCCCATACAGGGACGCAGTATATGCGCGGTGCCACCCGGTTTATCTGAAAAATCAGATCACTTTAAGGGATAACGGACCGGCCGCTTTCTTACGAAAGAAGCTCCCAGGTTCCAACAGGAATGAAGATCACAGCAATTTTCATCAGCCATTGCCTTTCTGAGAGATCTGTTTCAATCCATCGCGCCTGTTCAACGCTTTATTTACTTATTTTTTATCTTATCTTGTTCTTTTCGTCAATATATAAATCTCTGAATGATCATGGATTTCCCAAACTGTCAGAAATCACCAAAATTTAAACTTGCATTAGAACTCACACTATATTAAGATAATAAAGCACCATGACTCCTTAGCTCAGCTGGCAGAGCAACTGACTCTTAATCAGTGGGTCTAGGGTTCGAATCCCTAAGGGGTCACCACTTGAATATTTATGTAGGTATTCCACAGAATACCCACAGATACAAAAAACCCGCATAAACAGCGGATTTTTTTATGTTTTGAGGGAAAACGGCGGAACACCTACAGACAACGGATAAACCACAGATTTTCTAAAAAAATATTCTCAAAATATTCTCAAAATAAAACCAGGCTGTTTTATTGTTTGGTATTATTGTATTTTTCTAAAAAGGCGTTAATAATTCCCTGAATACTTTTTGTTAAAAAAATATATTCCTCGTCGGTATATGTTACCCTTTTTTTATCATCCGGATATCTATTGTCATGCGCCAGTTGTACTAAGTTGTCTATATGATCCCAAAAATCTACCTGATATGTTCTTTTTATATCATACGCATAATGAGGGATAAAAAAACCTTCAGGATCTACTCTTCTATTATCGAATCGTTCTCCGTATTTCTTCACTAATTCGGAATAGTTGAAATTATAGTCACCCTTTATATATCTTGGTGAAGTATCTAGTAATTTCCCGATATCATCCAACAAAGCCGGAGAAATATAACGATATTGTTTCGCTCTGGACAATTCCACCGCTGCAGAAGCCGGAGAAATACAAACATGTTCTAACCCGGCGTAAAATTCGGCGAGTTTTTTTTGTGTTATCCCGGCAACCTTACAAGCGTATTTAATTCTTTCCGGTTCAAATGAAATCAGATTTTTTCTTTTCGTAAGTTTCATAATTTCGCAATATCTCCAAAATTAACATTTTTGATAATAAGTGATAATAGACTTTAATTATCAAACAAGTTAATTTTATTGTATACCATGTGAATATCACAGGAAAGAGAAAAGAAAGGAGAAAGGCACCAAATGACAGAAAAAAGGAAATTTCCAGAGCAGATCCGGAGAAAGAATCTCAGAGTGTACCAGGCTATGGATAAAGCCGGTATTACTGTTTCATACCTGGCAAGATATATGCGTAAAGCCAGGGAAACTATCAGCCGGGATCTTCAGAAGGATCTACCCACGGAAAAACAAGACAAATTGATTAGTGCTATCTATGCGGCGGCAAACGCAAGGAAAGCAGAACAGGAAGCAGAACAGGCACCAGAAACAGAAGGAAAGGAAGTTGCAGACAGTGAGTATAAAAACGAATGAAGAAACCCGGCAATTATTGCCGGAATACCTGGATAAAAAACAGGCTGCCGAATACGGCAGAACCACCACAAAGAAACTAGCATTGTTCCGGAAGTATGGTTTATTGAAGTATGCAAAAGTTGGACAGGAATATATCTATAAAAAAGCCTGGATAGATGAATTTTATAACACTTGGAGTTGTTACGACTTATCGAATGAGGAACGGATCCGGGCAGCCATACAAGTAAAAGCCATAAGGGAAAGAGAGAAGACCGGCACCAGATGAAGGAAGACAACAACAGAACTTTATCCGGAGATGATCTTCTGATATATGGATTCAAAAGGATTATTGAAGAATTGCAGAAGATCCAGAACCAGAACCGGCAACAGATAGAGATCCTGGAGAAGCTGGAGAAGATAGAGAATAGTTGTTTCATGTTATCCGGAGAGATCCTGAAAACAAATAAACTTTTATCTGATCTATACAACATGGAAACACTAACGGAAATAGCCGTAATGGAAATCAAAAAGAATACAGAGAAGGGAACCGGCGGAAAGCATGGAGAAGGAATATGACAGCATAGAGAAATATTATGACATTATCTTCAGAGGGAGAGCGGCAGCCGGGGAACCGTTACCAGTGCCGGGAGTATTGCGGAATCTGGATACATTCCACCACATGAACAAAAAGAACGAACCCACAGGAGCACACGACTATAAAATTTATGAGTATCTGAAAGAAAACAGAAATATTTTCATTTTAGGGCAGATCCCATATTTTTACACCGGCGGAGTATTTAAGGCAGATCCGGAAGGAACCAAATTAAAAACAGAAATAAAAGCCCTGATCTATCCAGAATTTATAAAGTCATCTACCATTGAGAGAATCTATAAATTATTTCTCCAAGATGAAGAACTGAAAGAAACACCGGAAACTATTAATAATTATCCGGTTTACTGGATAAATTTCTTAAATGGATTTTATGATCCTGTAAAAAGGGAAATGGTACCACACGACCCGAAATACAAAGCCGTGAACCAGATCCCACACGAATACAACCAGGGAGAGAGAATTAAAAGCAATTTAATTGATAAATGGTTGGATTTTATAACACCAGAGCCGGAGAGCCGGGAAATGTTGCTTCAGTATATCGGATATTGTATGACAAGGGATACCAGGCAACAGAAATTTCTTATCTTAACCGGCACCGGCGGAACCGGCAAAAGTACTTTAATCAGTTTAATAGATTCTATAGTTGGAGCCGATAACATAAGCAATATACCACTTAAAGACTTATCCCAAAGATTTTCTACTTATGGTCTAATGTTTAAATTACTTAATTCTTGCAGTGATCTTGAAGTGTCAGCCCTGGAAGATACCAGCACAATTAAAAAGATACTAGGAGAGGACAGAATAAAAGCGGAAGCAAAAGGGAAAGACGCTGTTTTTTTCCGTAGTTATGCAAAACTGATTTTCAGTACGAATCAATTACCACTGATATTATCAGAGCAAACAAACGGATTCTATAGACGTTTATTAATCCTGGAAATGAACAGAACACCAGCCAAGCCAGATCCGGATTTTACAGCACTGTTAAACAGCCAGATAAAAGCCCTGATCCGGTATGCAGTGGCAGCACTTGAGAGAATGTATCAGAACAAAATAATAACAGTGCCGAATGAATCTATAACGGCAGTACACAACCTATGGAAAGATAGTGACACTGTTATTGCGTGGTTATCTGATGAATGTATAAATGATCCAGAAAGCAAGCTGGAAAGAAGTTATCTTTATGGCAGTTATTGTGATTATTGCCAGAGAAACGAGCGTACACACATGACAAGAAATGCCTTTTATAGGTCACTAAGGAATAAAAATTACCAGGAAAAAAAGACAACGTGCAGCCGGTATTTTATGGGAATCAGTATAAAACCTGTCATAAATTAATAAAAATGCCATAAAACAGCCATAAAAAAACAGGCATAAATAAAGAGTATATGGCAATTATGGCAGATATTACAGATATATTCCTATATCGAAAATAATTAATAAATATATACGAATATATAGCGGTATAGGAAAACAGCCACAAAAATATGCCAAAACTGCCATACTGCCATAAAAGGAAGGGAAAATAAAAGAAAGGCAAACAATGAAAGGATTATTTGAAGGAATCACAGAACAAGGAAACCTGTTACAGTATAATTTCCAAAAGTTGAAAGAAGAAGAGGAAAGACAGGAAACATTAAAAGATAAGATCCTGTTATGTAAGGAAGACCCGGCACAGATCCGGGAAGAATTATATCTTTCCATGGAGAAAGAAAAAAAGATAATAGATGAATTGATAGATTATCTGGATACTATCGACAGAGCCAGAGCAATAGCATTAACACAGCTGGAAGGAAAATTGATGTGTTTATATGATCCGGAGATCCCAAGAGCAAAAACGAGGAAACCACCCAACGAATGAAGAAGCAGAGGAAGAAAAAGAAATATACCCGGCAGAGGACCCGGAGAAAGTAAGAGGGAGAATATATCAGAATTTATGAACTTTGAAGAATATTTGAAAAGTAAACTTGCGACAGATCCGGAAGCAGAACGGCAGCCGGGAAAAGGAAAAGGCAAAAAAACAGAGTTGTTACGGATCTCTGGAAAGTCAAAATACTTTGATATAGTGATCCAGAAATCAGAACTAGAAGGGCATAGAAACCAATATATGTTATCTCTTGCAAGGCATGAAACAAATGATTTTATAAAAGCCATAATATTAAATGTTTACGAACTGGAGAAGATAACAGAAGCATTTAATAAGATCCTGAAAGCAGAAAAGGAAGGAAGCCGGAAAGAATGAGGGGCACTATAGCAGCACTGAAAAAAACAGTTGCAGATCTTGAATTGAATTATAACCGGATTCAGTTTGAAGAGGGATACCAGGAAGAAAGACAGGATCTATATTTCATAGAATCAGATCCGGAAGAGAAAAAACATATTGCGAAAAGTATTATAAATTCCAGCCAGGCTATACAGGTGAAGGCGGAAAGTATTAAAGGGAATCTTGAACAGATACGGATCCTGTTAAACCTGATAGAGGAAGAAACAGAAATCAAATACAGCGGAATAGCTGGCATAAAAGAAAGAAGGAAGTAAAACCCATGAAAGAATTAAAGAGCGTTAAAAAAATACAGGATATTTTAGAAGATACCAAGAAAGTACAATCTGACACTTTAGAAGTGATCCGGGAAAGGAAGGAAGAAACACAGAACCAGATCCGGGAAGCACAGGAGATGATGAACCAGGCAAAATCACACCAGGATAATAATAAATACATGGAGTGCCGGGAACAGCTGGAGAAACTGAATAAAATTTTGCAGATCCTGGAAGCATGGAAGGCAGAAACCGGGAAAGGGGAAGCGATAAGCACAGAAGAGTATAAATCGCTAGTATCAGAAGTAGAGGCAGAGATCCAGGCAGAAGCAGAAGCCTATAAAAAAGATTTTCTTAAAATGGCGGAAGAAGGATATAAAAAAGGGAATGAGTTATTAGACCTGATAAACCAGGCTAACCAAGCCCTCAATACTTTACAGCATGAGTTATACCAGGATAAGGACAGAACCAGAACCCGGAACGGAACTATTCTATATATTATCGGAGAGAATAAAGAAGTAAATCCGGATATCTGGAGAGTTGCGGAATATGGCCGACTTATGGCCATGTCTTATCATTACCAGGAATATACAGGGAAGCGTAAACAGTAAGAAGGGAGAACGGCCAGAGCATGACAGAAGATAAAAACAGATCCGGATCCAGTTTGATAAATTATGATAAACTGGCAGAAGAACGGAAAGCCAAAGAAGAAAAAGTATCAGAAGATCTTCAGAAACTGAAAGAGGAAGCGGAAGCGGAAGCCGGGAAGATTATAGAGTTATTCCATAAGGGATACCAGAAGAAACAGGAAGAACTACAGCGGAAACAGGCGGAAGAGATAGAAGCGGAAGCACAGGCAGCCGCCGAGCAGATCCGGGAGAAATACAGACGGGAAACCCGGGAAGAATGGGCAGACGATGAAACCCGGAAAGCCTGGAGAAGTTTTGTAAATGATCTTGTAAAGGAAACGGAACCGGCAGAAGATCCAGGGAAGAAATAAAAAGAGATCCGGAAAGAGTACAGCCCCCGGAAGGAATACCCACCCCCGGCAGAATGTACCCACCCCCACACCGGGAACGGATCCAGGGAAGAACCCCGGCACCATATACAGCCCCGGGAGTATATCCAGAGCCGGGAAAAGATAAGACTACAGATATACTTCTGTATCTTGTTTGAGTGATCCGGAAAGAAAATAAAATCAGATCCGGAAGGGAACCCGGCACCACAGCCACAGCCACAGCCACAGCCGGCACGCCTGGCACCCGGCACCCCCACCCCCGGCACCCGGTACCGGCAGAGGGAACCCACAGAAAAAAATAAAAAAATTATTTTTTATTCCAGTGTATAGGGGGAGTACCACCCTACCTATAGGCTTCCGTCAATCAGCGCGCCGGTCTATGAATATTTTTCGCAGAGATCTTCCAGGGAAGACCGGCGCTATATTTCCGGAGATCTTCAGGCAGTACAAAAACCAGATATTCCACAGGGGAAAAGCCCCGAAATAAAGCAGATCCGGAACGGATCCGGATAGAATCTGGAGAGCGTAAAACAATGAAAGACCCTTATAATTTCAAACCCGGGGAACGTGTTACAAGTGCTATTATGGGCTATTATTACGGAGTGCCGGGAACTATCACCGGCAGATCTATAGTAAATCTTGAAGGGAAAAGAAGTTATAGAATCCAGCTGGATTCAGGAAAGATTATTTCTTTACAATACGACTATATCCGGAGAATACAGCCAGGAGAAACAGAACCGGATCCAGAGCCGGAAGAGATCCAGGAAGAGCCGGAGCCGTGAAGCGTGAAAAGATCCACCCTGAAAGCACACTATAATAAGTGGTTATTGTATCTTAAGAAAAAACAAGAAATAGAATATCTATACGATACCAGGAGAGCAGCACAGCCCTTCAGGATATCGAAAACCAGCACCGGCAATTATTACGACCCTGTGAAGGAAGCAGTATTTCTTATCGACGAAAAGAAAGAAGAACTATACAAGTTTTATATCCAGATCCTGGAAGAGGAAGAAAGTATCTTTCAGTGGTTAGATACAATACCAGACCGCCGCTTTAGATCTATAGTAATATCTCATTATATAAGCGGTATGAACTGGAAAAAAACAGATATATTTCTGTATCAGACAGGTTCCGGGAGTTGTTCCAGTACATACTATAACCGCTATATAGAAGCACATCCGGAGATACTGGAAGACGAATAAAACCCGGCAGAGAATAAACGCAAATAAGGCAAAATACAGGGAATTTATCAGTAATGATAATTTATACATACTCAATAAAAAGAGCCTAAAACAGCCCCAAACAAAGCCATAGAAGAGCCGGGAAAACAGAAGCCACAGCCTACAGAACTATATCAGAAGTGATCCGGAACGATACCGGCATTATATCGGAACTGATCCGGGAGAGATCCGGGAAAAAAGAGCACCTGAAACGGCACTGGAGAACACCAGGCACCACAAAAGGCACCAGAACAGAGCACCAGAGCAGACAGAGAAAGAGAAAGGACAGAGAAAAAATGAAACAATTTACAAAATACGATACATGAAGGGAAGAGCCGGCGGAGATCCTGGCACCTACAACAAACGATATCAGAACAGATCCGGAATCCATGTTATACTTTAATAATAGGGATCCGGAAGAAATGGCACAGAGCACAAAGGCACATATAAAGGCAGTGATAAAGTATAAGAAGAGTAAAACTAAGCAATTTAATCTTTCATTAAATACCAGCACTGACAGAGATATTATAGAAAAGCTGGAGAGCGTGCCAAGTAAACAAGGATATATAAAGACCCTGATCCGGGAAGATATCGAAAAGGAAAGCCAGGAAGAATAAAACCCGGCTTTTTTTCTTTTTTGTTGACAATGTTTATATGTCAACATATACTGACATTGAAAGAAGGGAGAAAAAGCCATGAAAAAACCAGTTGCAAACAATACCAGAGCACCATAATAAATGAAAATCGTTCCCGGATCTTCTGGCACAGGATCCAGGAACGGCAGCACAGCAACGGCATAGTAAAAGACCCCACCAAGAGAACCATAATTATTTCCCACAGGTGAAAGAGTGCCGGCACTGGAGAACAAAAGAAAAGCCCTGGAAACGGCAATTTCCAGAGCCGGCACCTATTCACAGAAAAACCAGTTGCAGACAGATTTTTAAATGAAAGGATAAAACAAGTATATCATGCTTAAAAATGATTATTCAATCATTGTAGAAACAATGGAAGACACATTATCAAAAATAAATCTATTCGGAATGATAACAGATACAAAAGAAATATCTGATAATATCTGCTATATCGTGCAGAATATCGATAGTTACATTGTATTTGTTGAAGATCCGGAGGAGGCGGAAACCATGCGCCAGACCTTGGAAAATATCGGAATACAGTTTGAAGATATCCGGCACGAACTGCAAGCCAGTACATTTTCACTCTTATGTCTAATAGACAAAATGGTATTTCTCACAGACGAAGAAAAAAAAGAACTTCTGGAGTCAGTAAACCATGATCCGGAGAATTGATTATACAGAGATCCTTCTGTATACATTCTTCCTATATCTCTTTATAAGAACGTTCCTGTTTATTGTAGGGATAGACTTCTGAACAGATCCGGAAGGACAGCAAAAGAAAAAGCCTGGATAATTTCCAGGCTTACTTATAGGAGCGTAAAACCATGAAGAAAGAGAAATATGTACACGTATATAAAAACGGATCCGGAAACAAGATAATAAAGATCCAGATCCAGGCATACGGGCAGAAGTACACAAAAACATTAAATTTCAAGAACTACCAGACAGAAAAAGAAGCCATACTGGCAGCGGTAGAAATCCGGGATAAAAAATTAGTAGAAATGAAAGCCGGGTATACGGTAAGCAATTTTAAGACCGTGAAAGAGATCTTCTTAAAATCCTACGATGTATTGCCGGTAAGACAAAAGACGGTAGAAAGACATAAACATTTTTACAAAGTCGGAATTGATAAATACAGCAATTACACCATAGACAAAATAACACCGGCAGATATCCAGGAATCAATAAACGCATATTCCAGGAACCATACCAGAGAGCAGACAAGCCATCTTCTGGCAGTATGGCGGAGAATTTATAAGACAGCGGTAATGTTAAATATAAACATTCCAGATAGAACTATCCCGGTAGTTATCCCGGAATGTAAGAAGGAAGAGCCACGGAAAAAAGAAATTTCTTCAGAAGATCTTCTGTTATTTCTGGAAGCCCTGGAAGAGTACAACGGCGGAGAGATCCGGGCAGCGTATGAGAATAAATGCTTATATTATGTTATTCAGGTAATGAGATATACCGGCATAAGACCGGCGGAAGCCCTGGCATTATCCAGACAGGATATATATCTTACTTCTGATAAAACCGGGTATATTTCCATAAATAAAGCCGTACACAGCACCATAGAAAGCAGAAACGAAATAGGCACCACCAAAACCGCAAAAAGTAATAGAGTTGTACCAGTGCCGGCGGATCTTGTACCGATCCTGAAAGAGTGCCTTATATGGTCAAAATATGAGTTGATATTCTCCGATTATTACGGAAATATCCAGAGCATAGATAGAGTATCAGATTATATCCGGAGAGTTGCCAGAAAAGCCGGGATACAATTCAACCTGTATATGTTACGGCACCAGCTAAGCACAGATCTATTTAGCACAGGAATAAATCCAGCCGTGATCCGGGATATCTTAGGACATGAATCTATAGACATGAGTCTATATTATGCAGTATCTAAGGAAGAAGAAAAAGAAAAGGCACTGGAGAAAAGGAAGTTTAGTTGATGAAGGAAATATATATCAGTGAAGATCTACAGGAATACCGGCAGCATATAAACGCAAGTTTAGAAAATCCGGGAGCCTGGAGAACATGGCAAATAATACACGATATAAGCAAAGCCAGGGTAACAGATCCGGAAGGAAAAACAAAAGGATTCCTGATCTATTCCGGGAAGCTGGAGAGCGTAAAGAACTGGATAAAATTAGATAAATGAAGGACAGCCGGCAAGCCATGAAGCAAGCCGGCTTTTTTTTTTGGATCCAGAACAGATCCGGGAACTGATCCGGAAGGATCCAGAACAGCCACAGGATAAAAACAGATATTCTTCTGTATTCTGGAGAGATCCGGGAAGGATCCAGGCAGAATCCGGAAGTGATCCAGACGGAAGCCAGGGAAGATCCGGAAGCCCTATAAAATCAGATCTATTTCTGTATTCCAGAAGAGATCCGGAGAGAATCCAGAAAGCACAGAGAAACAGAGAAACTATAAAAATATTCTCAAAAATATTCCCAAACTAAGAAAAACCGCATAATTAAAGGATTTTTTACACGTTTCACAATCCCTAAGGGGTCACCAGTCGCATATAAAGCCCTGATATAAGGGCTTTTTCTTATATTCAGTGACGGATGGATAATTCCTGTTACAATTAATACCGGGTAAGAGTACAGACATGATCGTAGAAAAAGAATTATTTGAGCGTTTACGTCCGGATCCGGACAGATTAATACAGTATGGCTTTCAGAAAGAAGGAAATACTTTTCTGTACCGTAAATCTCTTGACCAGGGTGGTTTCTACGCGAAGATCACGGTTAGGGGTAATACGTTGTCCGGCAAGGTCATGGATGCGGATACGGAAGAAGAATATATCCAGGTACATCTTCCCGGACAGCACGGAGAGTTTGCGGCACGAATCTCTGAGGCATACCTGGCAGTACTGGAAGAGATTGCGGCACAGTGTTTCTCTCCGGTGGAGTTTATCTCTGATCAGGCGAATCGTGTCGCAGGACAAGTATATGATCGTTATGGTGTTACCCCGGATCATCCCTTCGCAAAAGCCCAATCTTACGCTGTATTCAGGCATCCCGGAAACAAGAAGTGGTTTGGACTGATCATGGATATTGACCGCAAGGTACTGGAGAAAACCGAAGGAATGATGGATATCCTGAATCTTAAGGTTACACCTGAGACCTATGAAGAAGCGTTGAAACGGGATGGCATCTATCCGGCATATCACATGAATAAGAAACAGTGGATCACCATCGTTCTGGATGAACGTGTTGAGGATGAAAAGATCCTGGAATTGCTGGAAGAGAGTTACCGGCTGAGCAGCGGCCCTTCCAAAAGAAAAGCCGGCAGACAGGCATGGCTGATTCCTGCGTCACCGCAAATGTACGATGTGGGAAAGGGATTCCGTACCCATGGCAATTCTCTGGACTGGCATCAGCGTATCGATGTACGTGCCGGGGATCTGGTATTCATCTATATGACCGCGCCAGTATCTTCTATCATTTATGTCTGTGAAGTGAAGAAAGCCGGGATCGTGGATAAAGACGGTGTCAGACGGATGCGGTTATACCTGTTCAAGGAGTTCGAACCAGGGAGGTATCCTCTGTCCATGATGAAGGAATACGGAATATCCGGTGTTCGCGGGGCACGCAGGATGACGGATGAATTATACGCGGTAATTCTTCCGGAGATTGAAAAGTGTCAGACATCAGGATAATCGGGTATAATGTGTATATGATTTCCTGTATGAAACGGTTTCTGATCATTTTGCTTGGGTCGATGTGCATGTTTTCCTTGTGCATGATCTGTCCTCAGGCAGAAACCAGTACCGTTTTTTCTTCTTCCGCCAGGGAGACCATCATCAACGATACGTGGATGTTCACGCTGGGAGATATCTCCGGTGCAGAATCTCCGGACTATGATGATTCTTCCTGGAGACAGATCAATCTTCCTCATGACTGGTCGATTGAAGGTGAATTCAGTACGCAGGGAGAAGCTGAGAGTGGCTTTCTTCTGGGCGGAACCGGATGGTACAGGAAAACCCTGATCCTTCCGGAACGGCTGAAAGACAAGCGTATGATCCTGAATTTTGACGGTGTATACATGAACAGTACGGTCTATGTGAATGGTAAGGAAGTTGGCAGACATCCCTTCGGGTATACACCATTCATGTTTGATCTGACAAGTATACTGATATGTGACGGAGAGAGTAAGAACGTGATTGCGGTCAAGGTAGAGAACCTGCAGCCAAACAGCCGCTGGTATTCCGGCAGCGGAATCTACCGGGATGTCAGTCTGATCGTCTCGGAGAAGACAGCCGTAGCTCCTTACGGAGTACAGATCCGTACACCCTCACTTTCAGAATCCCCGGAAAAGGGAGAAACCGAAATTACGATCCATATCGACAATACCCTCCCGGAGAATAAAAAGATCTCTGTCCGGAATACGATCCTGGATCACGAAGGGAAAGCCGTATCCGATACACAGGTCAGCCAGATTACTGCCGATAAGAACAGTACGGCAGTAGTA
The DNA here is from genome assembly GCA_017512555.1 of Solobacterium sp. GTDB lineage: Bacteria > Bacillota_I > Bacilli_A > Erysipelotrichales > Erysipelotrichaceae > Bulleidia. Next base: position 20,826 of record JAFWFE010000003.1, read on the forward strand.
CAGGAGACACTGTATGTCAATGATCCGGTACTTTGGAGTACGAAAGAACCGGTCCTGTACACTCTGCGTACAGAGATACGTACAGAAGATGGACATAAGGATGTCACGGAGACGACTTTTGGGTACCGGTATTATCAGTTTGACGCAAAGAACGGTTTTACCCTGAACGGTGTACCGATGAAGCTCAAGGGTGTATGTCTGCACCATGATCAGGGAGCACTTGGCTCAAAAGCCTATACCCGGGCGATGGAACGGCAATTGGAACTCATGAAGAATATGGGAGCCAACGCGGTGCGGATGACGCATAATCCGGCTGACCGGGATATGGTCGCGTTATGTGATCGTATGGGACTTCTGGTCATTGAAGAAGCTTTCGATACCTGGAGTAACTCCAAGAACTTCAACTTCTATGATTACGGGATGATCTTTAATGAACAGATCTCCGGAGATAACCAGATCCTCGGCGGGAAAGCCGGGATGACCTGGGCAGAATACGATATCAAGCAGATGGTGCTGCGTGACCGTAATTCACCATCGGTAATCCTCTGGTCAATCGGAAATGAGATCCTGGGAAATATCGGCGGAGATATTTCTTCCTATCCTGCGTATTCCGCAAATCTGGTGAAATGGGTCAGAGAATGTGACGATACCCGTCCGGCAACGATCGGAGATAATAAAACCGAAACAGAAAACCAGACCCAGGCAGAGATGAACCGGGCGATTATTGATGCGCAGGGTGTGATCGGTCTTAATTATGTCCATGGTGAAAAGTATGATGGTATCCATGAGACGCATCCCTACTGGCCGTTATATGCCTCGGAAACCATTTCCGCGTTCTATACCCGAAGTAATTACAAGACTTACAATATCGATTACTCCACGTTCCAGACAACGGGATTTGATACAGCGCACGCGGAATGGGGCAGCAGCGCGGAAGAAAGCTGGATGGACATCATTACCAGAGATTATCTGGCCGGAGAATTCATCTGGACAGGGATGGACTATATCGGTGAACCAGAACCCTGGAACGGACTTACACAAGGCTCTGTCACCACTCTCGGGGCAGCTCCCCGGTCCAATTTCTTCGGGGTAACAGATACCGCAGGCATCCCCAAGGATATCTATTACTTCTACCAGAGCCAGTGGAACGATGAAGTGAATACGTTACATATTCTCCCAACATGGAATCGGGAAGAGATACAGATCGATGGCTCGGGATATACCGATGTGATCGTATACAGTGATGCCCCAAGCGTAGAACTGACGCTGAACGGAGAATCATTGGGGAAAAAGAGTTATACTACGCACACAACAGACCAGGGATACACCTGGCAGGAGTGTGACGGACATCTGTATTATACCTGGCAGGTACCTTATACCGAAGGAACTCTGGAAGCTCATGCGTACAATGAAAAGGGAGAAGAATTCTTCAATACTGAAGGAAGATATGAGGTGAAAACCCACCAGAACGCTTCCGAAATGACCCTGGAAGCAGATCATCCGCTGATCCTGGCAGATCACCAGTCTTTAAGTTATGTGCTGATCCAGCTGACCGATTCCACAGGTATACCGGTGACCGGAGAAGATGTACTTCTGCATATGGAACTTACCGGCAACGGACGCATTATCGGTGTAGATAACGGAGATCCCAGAGATACGACATCATTCCTTCCGGAAGAAGATACATCTGTCTCTAAGCGTACCTTCCACGGCGCATGTGTGCTGATCATCCAGAGTACGGATGAAGAAGGAACGATCAACCTCAGAGTTACCGCTGAAGGAATCAACGAAGCAGAAACACAGATCGCTTCTATACGGATCTATACCGGACTGGAAGGAATACTGAATATACAAGAGTGGCAGGACCTGAATGTTACAGAACTATACCAAAGTATGATCCTGCCGGAAATTGAGGTGATGTCATGAAAACTTTGATTGTACTGTACGACGGTATACAGATGAACAATGTGATCACAGCCGCGCATATCCAGCCGGACGAGATCGTTGTAATCTTTCCGAAAGAGATACAGGCTTCTGTCAACGAAAAAGACCTGAATGAACTCTTGGATATGACAGCTACCTATCTTCCATTTGACCTGAATGATCCGGTGAAATCTCTGCGTGCTGTACTGGAGCCGTATAAAGGTGCTTATGTGGACAGTTACGGCGGACATGACTACGCGGCAGTGATTCTGGGTTCATTCATGGATGAGTATGACTTCACCATAGTTTCTCCGTACCAGAACCGGCATGTGATCTCTTTCTACAATCACGGGACAGAGCGGATCGAACCGTTGATCTCTCCGGAAATCACCATCCCGGAATTTGTCGCAATGAGTGAAGGTAAAGTGATCAGCTCCCAGAAACCAGATACCCGCGGAGAGAAGAAGTGGGCTGCCGTGGATTACTGCAACACGCAGAGAAGAACATTGCCGGACCGCTGGCGTGTGATCACCAAGTTCATCCAGCAGAATCTCGGTAATGCGGAAGCCAAGAATGCCCTGGTGATTCGTGAAGATCAGTACCGCAGTCATAAAGAGATGCTTAATGAACTGGTCAAGGCGGAGATCCTGGAACCCAGAGAAAGCAAGCAGAAGAGCTTCATGAATTATTACTTTACCTCGGATTTTGCCCGTGAACTGCTTGCGGTGGAGGGCAAGAGCCTGGAAGAAGAGGTGTGGAGACAGTTGTATGAGTCCAACCTGTTTACGGATGTCCGTGAACAAGTTCGTATCGACTGGAACGGAGAGAACTACATTGCGACGAATGATCCGACCAGTGAACTGGACGTAGTCGCAACCAGGGAATGGTTCATGGTATGTATCTCCTGCAAGTCCGGAAAACTGAAAGAAGAAGCGCTGTACGAAGTGTACAGTAACGCGCATCGCTTCGGACAGGGAAAACCGATTCCTGTCGTATGTCATGACAGTAAGGAAGATACTGTGATTCTCAACAACAAGGCTAACGAACTGGGAATCATCATGATCAACCAGAAGATCATCGAAAGCGGGAAAACCGCGGAATATCTCGACGAGAAGATCCGTCATCTGAAGTGGTAAAAGAAAACCGGAAGATTCCATGGAATCCTCCGGTTTTTTGTTTACTGGTGCGCCAGACAAGACTTGAACTTGCACGGATCACTCCATACGCCCCTCAAGCGTACGTGTCTGCCATTCCACCACTGGCGCATTCTTTCGTGAAGATATTATAGCACTCATCTTCAATTCGTCAAAAGGGATTTGCTATAATTTAACTATGCTGAAGAAAGTTTTTCTTATTTTCTTATGTTTTTTTCTTACCGGATGCGCAATTGGTGTCCCTGATCCGCACAAGAGTCTGAAAAAAGCAGATATCCCGGATGTGTACAGTGAGTATATTTATATTTACGATTACGTGAATGACCAGGTACTCTACCAGAGAAAAGGATACGAGAAGATGTATCCTGCAAGTCTGACCAAGATGATGACCGCAATCGTTGCGATTGAAGAATGCGAAGATCTGGATGACACATTCCTCTTCACCGAAGAAGTCCTTGAGGGACTGGTGGAAGCCAACGCGAACCGCGCAGGTTTCGGTGTGGGAGATGAACCCGCCATCATCGATCTGATCTACGGAGATCTGTTATCCAGCGGGGCAGACTGTTCCCGGGGACTGGCGTATTACTTCGCAGGCAGTGAGGTAGCGTATGTGGATATGATGAATGCCAAGGCAGCGGAACTGGGAATGGCCGGCACACATTTCGTGAATACCAGCGGATTATTTGACCCGGATCACTATACAACCTGTGAAGACTTGGGAAAACTCCTGAAGTACTGCCTGCAGAACGAAACATTCCGGGAGGTCATCACTGCGCAGGATCATCGCTCCATCCCGGTAAACAATTATCCCAATGGATTGAATATGACCAACCTGGTCTTGATGTATATCAACCAGGATCCTCCTAAAGCCAGGTACTCTTTTACCATACCCGGGTTTATCAGCGGAAAGGGAGGATATACTGAGACAAGCAGGTTTACTTTGGCTTCCTACGGATATATGAATGACTTGCATGTCCTGATGATTACCGGGAAAGCCTTTACCGAAGAAGGATATCCCGCAAACATGGAAGACGCGGAGAAGTTATATCCCTGGGTATTCTCCCGTTTCAAGAGAATGGTTCCGGTACATGCGGGTGATACCTATACCGTGGAGCGTGTGCGCTGGAGTGAAGGCGGAAAGCTCAAGGTACGGGCAGCGGATAACATCACGGCAGATGTCGCAGGAATGCACCAGGTAACGATTTTGAGCGATGTGATCAACGCTCCGGTCAAAGTCGGAGATAAGATCGGAGAAGTGGAAATCTATTCGTATGAAGAGCTGGCAGGGAAAACAGATCTGATCAGTACGGAAAACCGCAAGGTCACATGGAAAGGGGTTCTTCTGACCCTGGGATATGAACTATCCCATGATTATTTGTGGGTAATCTCCCTGGTATTACTGGGTGTGATCGTATTATTGTTCCTGGTGATGTATAAACCTTACCGGCGTATGATGATCCACCGGAAAAGAAGAAAGAGATAAAACCTTTTGTGTTCTGGTGTAGTTGTAATATAATAGGGAACGGTCCGGGGGAATGGATATGGAATTTCAGAAGATTATCAATATAGCAGTTATCGCGCATGTCGACGCAGGAAAATCTACACTGGTCGATGCTTTTCTTAAACAAAGTCACGTATTCAAGGATAATGAGAAAGTTGTTGACTGTGTCATGGACAGCAATGATCTTGAACGTGAGCGGGGAATTACAATCTATTCCAAGAACTGTTCCGTTACCTACAAGGATTATAAGATCAACATCGTGGATACTCCAGGTCATGCGGATTTCTCTTCCGAAGTAGAAAGGATCATCAAGACGGTAGATACCGTGATCCTGCTGGTAGACTCTGCTGAAGGACCGATGCCGCAGACACGTTTTGTTCTGCAGAAATCCCTGGAAATCGGACTCAGACCGATTCTTGTCATAAACAAGATGGATAAACCGGATGCCCGTGCTAATGAAGTAATTGATGAAGTCTATGACTTGTTCCTGGATTTAAATGCGACAGATGATCAGCTGGACTTCCCGATTTTGTACGGTATTGCCAGACAAGGTGTTATCCGCTATGATCCGGAAGATACCAACGAAGATATCGTACCGTTATTTGAGACGATTCTCTCCCATGCCCAGGCATATCCGAATCTGATGGATGAAAACGTACAGATGCAGATCAGCGCGCTTGCGTATGATGATTATATCGGCAGATTGGGCATCGGCCGTATCTACAAAGGAACCTTAAAAGCCGCAACTCCCTATACGGTATGTAATGCCGAAGGAAAGAATGTACGCGGAAAAACCGGACAGGTATTCGTATACAAGGGCTTAAGCAGAATTGCTGTAAATGAAGCGCAGTGCGGTGAAATATGCATGATTTCCGGTATTCCGGATATCTCGATCGGAGATACGATCACGCCGGACGGCATGCCTGATCCGATGCCGATGATCAGTATCGAAGAACCTACACTGTCCATGAACTTCATGGTCAATGACTCACCATTCGCAGGACAAGTCGGTAAATACGTAACCTCCCGGAATATCCGTGAGCGTCTGGCCAAAGAACTAGAAGTCAATGTTGGTCTGCGTGTAGAAGAAACCAGCACAACCGATACCTTCAAGGTCTCCGGAAGAGGTGAATTACATCTCTCCATCCTGCTGGAAAACATGCGCAGAGAAGGGTATGAAGTAGCGGTATCCAGACCGGAAGTCATCCTGAAGAAGATCAACGGTGTGGTATGCGAACCAGTGGAGGAAGTTGTCTGTGATGTGCCTGATGAATATTCCGGTACCGTAATTGCGGCACTGAATATCCGTAAGGGAATGCTGATGGACATGTCCGAAGAAGGCAGTTATACCAGAATCACGTATCAGTGTCCGACCAGAGGTCTGATTGGTTACCGCAGTGAGTTTATCAACTCTACCCGCGGTGAAGGCACGATGGTCAAAAGATTAGCTGGATATGAACCATATAAGGGTGATATCCCCCAGCGCCAGAACGGTGCTTTGATCTCTACGGAAACCGGAGGAGCGATGACCTATGCCCTGTGGAATATCCAGGAAAGAGGACAGTTGTTCATTGGAGCGCAGACACCGGTGTACGAAGGAATGATCATCGGTATCGCCTCCAAAAACAAGGATATGACCGTTAACCCGATCAAGAATAAGAAGATGACTGCGGTGCGTTCCACCGGCAATGATGAAGCAATGAAGCTTGTGCCGCCGAAGATCCTGAGCCTGGAAGAAGCGATCGAATTCATCAACGATGATGAACTGGTAGAGATCACACCTTCCGATATCCGTGTAAGAAAGAAATTCCTGACGGCTCTGGACAGACGCAGACATGCCAGAGAATTAGGTAAGATTGACGAAGAAGAGGATGATTGATCCTCTTCTTTTCATAAAAAAAGAGAGAAGACTCTCATTAGATTTATCATACCATATTTTTAAGAATAAGTAAGTTCTTACATCACTGCCATCCTCAGGTATAGTAATACTGCAGATATCGCTTAGATCGGCTGCCGCTGACACAACGATCCAGCATATACAACCATAATTCAGACGTAGGACGTTAAGAGAAATACAGGCAGTCGTGTGTTACGGGTCCGTATCTTTACGGACCCTTTCATATAGGATTTTCATGAAGATTAACCTATAATAAATACAGAGAAAAACGAGGTGAGTAGCTGATGAGTGCTGCAGAAAGATTGATCCGTTATTGTAAGATCGATACACAGTCTGACCCTAAATCCGCAACCAGTCCTTCCACACAGAAACAATTTGATCTGGCTGAAGTATTGGCGGAAGAACTCAGAGAACTTGGTCTGGAAGATGTCTATCTGGATGAATACTGTAATGTTTACGCGCATATGCCGGCGAATCAGGATAAGAGTGGTAAGACGATTGGTTTTATCGCACATATGGACACATCTCCCGACTACAACGGCGCCAATGTCAATCCGAGGATTATTTCTGCCTATGACGGTAAGGATATTGAACTTGGGGAAGGTGTAGTTACCAGGATCAAGGACTTCCCGAAGATGAGTGAACATGCCGGACATGATCTGATGGTTACGGATGGTTCATCCCTTCTTGGCGCAGATGACAAAGCTGGTATTGCGGCTATTATGGAAGCCCTGGTCTACTGGAAGGAACACCCGGAAGAAGCACACTGCCGTATCGCTGTGGCATTTACCCCGGACGAAGAAATCGGCAGAGGTACCGAGCACTTTGACCTGCAGAGATTTGACGCTGCGTTTGCGTATACCATGGACGGCGGAGATATCCGTACAATCACTGATGAAACATTCAATGCGGCAGAAGCCATCGTAACTTTCCGTGGTTTCTCCATCCATCCGGGAAGCGCCAAAAACAAGCTCGTCAGCGCCGTGAATCTCGCCATGGAATACCACGCCCTGTTACCGGAACATATGCGTCCGGAACATACGGAAGGTAAAGAAGGCTATATCCACGTGACAGAGATCAGGGGAACGACGGAGAGCGCAGTCATGGAGTATATCCTGCGTGACCATGACCGTCAGAAACTGGAAGATAAGATTGAACTGATGAACAGGGCTGCCTCGTGGATCAACGCCCGCTACGGAGAAGGATCCTGCAATGTAGAGATCATCCGTGGTTACCGCAATATGAAAGAAATCCTGAACAATTATCCGGAAGTGATGGGACTGGCTGAGAAAGCTCTCCTGGAGATGGGGTTACAGCCTGTGTCCGAAGGAGCCAGAGGTGGTACAGACGGCGCAAACTTGTCCTTCATGGGACTGCCTTGCCCGAATCTCGGTGCCGGCGGCGGAAACGCGCACGGACGCTATGAATTCTGTGACCTGTGGGAACTGGAACAGTCTTCAATACTGATCCGGAAGATAGCCGAAAAGATGGCTGGAGGTGAATACTAATGATCTATACCTGTACGGTAAATCCCTCACTTGACTATTATCTGACTTTTGACGAACAAATCATCCCTGGGAAGACTACCCGTGCCTCCCGTGATGAATACCATGCCGGAGGTAAGGGAATCAATGTGTCCATCATGTTGAATAACCTTCAGATTCCTTCCCGTGCTCTGGGTTTCCTTGGAGGTTTTACCAAAGACTTCTACGTGCAGCTATTACAGCAGTACCGCATGTTACAGCCGAATTTCACGTATGTGCAGGGAAACACCCGGATCAACGTCAAGATCATGGACGGTACCGATACTGACCTGAATGTCAGAGGCCCGGAAATCAAGCCGGAGAACCTGAATAACCTGTTCTTCAAGATCTCCAGACTTGATGAAGATGACTGTCTGGTATTTGCGGGATACTGTCCGGATTCGATTCGTGAACCGGTAACAGAGGTACTGAAACAGGCAATTGCTGAAGGTGTCAAGGTAGCTCTGGATACCAATCCGGAGATATTACACGAACTCGCTCCGTGTTCTCCGTTCTTTGTGAAGATCACACAGTCAGAACTGGCAGGCTATGCGGGCCGCGAGACACTGTCCAAAGAAGCAGTTATTGATGAAGCCCGTAAACTTCATGACGAAGGAGTAAAGAACGTCATTGTACTGTACGATGACCGCAGTCAGGCTGTCTATGTGTGTGATCAGGGAACCTATATCGGGAACGTGATCCGGGATAATCCTCCGGTAAGTACAGTAGGTACCGGAGATTCCATAACCGCAGGATTCATTATGAATTACATCCGTTCCCGGGATTGTATGGACTCCTTTAAGTTCGCGGTATCCTGCGGCAGCGCTACGATCTATTCCACGGGACTGGCAGAGAAAGGTGAAGTTGACGAATACTACAAGACCGCCACACTTCTCAAAGTAGAATAATGCGCAGAATATTTCATATATCCGTAGTCTTCTTCCTGGTTCTGGGATTGTACGGATGTACAAAACCGGAAGAGAAGATCACGATTACCAATCCCCTGGAAATGAATACGATGAAAGCCGATACGACCGGTTACCGCTTTCTGGAGGATGATGATCCCGCCCTGGATGAACTGGACCTCCATGAAGCCCTGCGGCTTTTTGAGGAAAACGGTACAGGAGTATTGTTCTTTGGGGCGCCTTCCTGTCCAATCTGTCAGAGAGCAATTGCCGAGATCGATATCGCAAGTAAAGACCTGGGTGTACGTTCTTACTACGTAAATACAGATATTATTATTGACGCCCTGGATTTCCGTAATCTTCTGGAGTATACGAAAGAATACCTGGAGACGGACAGTAACGGCAGCCCGAACTTCCGTGTACCGCGGATATTTGTGATCAAGGATGGAGAGATACAGGGCACATATCTGGGACTCCCGGATTCCGTAAAACTGGAAAACGAAAACTCACAGATGACTGCTGCACAGAAAAAAGAACTGCAGGATATCTATAAAGAATTAATGAAGAGAATTGCGGACTGATGCCGTAATTCTTTTTTTGGGAATATAATAGTGATATGAATTTATTTCGTTTATTCCGAAAGGAACCTGAAGAAAAATATACCGGAGATGTTGTCGACCTGATTGCGGAAAAGAAGTATCCGGGAGGAAATGACGGCGCCGGAGAAACGATCTACTACGGAATCTATGTCCATGACACAAATACACGAGTAGGATACATCGATCTGCGTCTGGGGATGAACAGGGAATTATACTATGCCGGGAATGTCGGCTATCATATCCATCCCATATTCCGCGGACATCACTATGCGTACGAAGCGTGCTGCGTTGTCTTCCGCATTGCCCGGGACGTGTATAAGGTCAGAGAACTGATCATCACCTGCTCGCCGGAGAATACGCCTTCCAGAAAGACCCTGGAAAGACTGCAGGGAGAATTGCTGGAGACAGTGGATGTGCCAAGTGATCACTGGTTATACCAGCGTGGTGAAACAGTAAAGAATATTTATAAATATACGTTATAATAGGTTTATGCGTAGATTGTTAAAAGTAATCTTCAGCCGCTTACTGGTGGCGGCGGTGCTTGTAGTATTGCAGATCTATCTGCTTTTCATCGCTTTATACCGGGCGGCGATTTATTATAGTCTGTTACCGATCCTCAGTGCGATTGGTATCGTCATGGCATTGTACATCAACACCAGGAACGAAGATCCTTCCTACCGCTTGAGCTGGACAATTCTGGTACTGTCTCTGCCGGTACTTGGGGTTATGTTATATTTACTCTGCGCAGGACGTAAAATGCCGCAGAAGCTTGCCCGTGGCACAACCATGGCCAGTCACCGGATGGCGGATCTGCTGAGTCAGGACAAGCAGGTAATACAAGACCTGGAAGAAGATAATCCCGATTACGCGAAGATCTTCAAGTATAATATCCGCACCAGCAATCTCCCGGTCTACCGCAATACCACCAGCAGATACTTCCGCAGCGGAGAAGAGTTTTTCCCTGTTTATCTGGAAGAACTGAAGAAAGCGAAACACTTTATCTTCATGGAATACTTTATTATCGATGATGGTGAGGTGTGGCAGAAGGTACTGGAGATACTGAAAGAGAAGGCGGCTGCCGGTGTGGAAGTAAAGCTGATCTATGATGACTTTGGCTGTTCTACGACCATGCCCAGAAACTTCGCGAAGAAGATGAATGCGTTAGGAATAGAAACCTATCGTTTTAACCGTATACGTCCGATGTTACTGATCCAGATGAATAACCGTGACCACCGCAAGATTACCGTTATTGACAACAATACAGCGTTTACCGGAGGCATCAATCTCGCGGATGAATACATGAATATCATCAAGAGATACGGATACTGGAAAGACAGCGCAGTCATGATCAAGGGAGATGCGGTATGGAGTTTTACCGATATGTTCCTGGGGATGTACAGCTTCCTGAAGAATGATGATGAGTCTATCCGCTATGGTCAATATAACCTGCCTCATGAGATCGAGAACGGAACCGGGTATTACCAGCCGTTCAGTGATACACCCACAGACGGTGCCGATGTCGGTTTATCCGTTCACCTGAACATGATCAATTCTGCGAAGAAATATGTTTATATCGATACACCGTATCTGGTTCTGAATGAGGATATCAAGCGCAGTCTCTGCCTGGCAGCTGCCAACGGTGTAGATGTACGTATCCTGGTTCCGCATATTCCGGATAAGCGTTATGTCTTTGCCATGACCAAGGCAAACTACGATACTCTGCTTTCTGAAGGAATCCGGATCTATGAGTTTACTCCCGGTTTCAATCATACGAAGAATATTGTGGTAGATGATGAACTGGCACTTGTGGGCAGTATCAATACCGATTACCGGAGTTATTATCTTCACCTGGAGAACGGTGTACTGATGTATGACCGTGAGATTGCGAAAGAAATGCGTGAGGATTTCCTGCAGGCTCTGGATCTGTCCAAAGAAGTAACTCTTGAAGAAAGCAGAAAAGTATTTATTATCATTCGTTTATTCCGTTTGTTGTTACATGTGATGGCACCGTTGTTCTGATATGAAAAAGATTGTGATGATCATTCTGTTTCTTCTTGTCTCAGGATGTACGCAGAAGACCGTACAGACAGAAGAACCGGAAGAAACCAAAAAAGAATATGTTACGGTAAACCGTGAAATCGAGGCTGTGGGAGATATCCCTGTAGAACATCTCTATGTGGCACACGAGAGTCCTCGACGCCCCGGAGAAATCCGGGAAATCCGGTATATTACGATCCACGAGACGGATAACCGCAGATTGACCGCAGATGCCCATGCGCACCTGAATATGCTGATCACCAATACCGATGATATTACCAGCTGGCATTATACCGTGGATGATCACTCTATCGTGCATCATATCCCGGATAATGAAGTTGCCTGGAATGCCGGAGATAACCGTTCCAGAGACGGCGGGAATATCAACGGGATCGGTATCGAGATGTGTGTGAATCTGGATAACGATTACGAACAGACGCTGCGTAATACAGCAGCCCTGACGGCAGCCTTGTTAGTAACGTATGAACTGGAACCGGATGCTGTACATAAACATCAGGACTATATGGAGAAGATCTGTCCGCATCGTCTGCTTACCGAAGGACGATGGGATGAGTTTACAGAACTAGTGGAAGATGAGTATCTCCGATTGACGGAAACAGAGGGATAGTATGGAAAAGTATGGATTGGTGCTTGAAGGCGGAGGTGTACGCGGAGCGTATACAGCAGGTGCTCTGGCATGGCTGAACGACCAGGGAATTGTTTTTGATTACAGCGCGGGAATATCTTCCGGAGCAGTATACCTGGCATGTTACGAACTGGCAAACAAGGAATCTGCCAGGAATATGTGCCTGTATTATGCGACAGACAAAGAAAACGTAGGAGTTCGTGCTTTCCTGCGGGAAGGACATTATGTGGCCTATGAACATCTGATCAATGACTATCTGATCAAGAAAGAACATCTGGATGTAGAAAAACTGAGAGATCAGAAAGTAAATATGGAAATCGGACTGTACGATCTGGAGAAAGGGGAAACCGTATGGTTCGGCAGTGAGTATCTGGAAAACAAACTGAGATTACTGCGTGCTGCCTGTGCGCTTCCGATTGCGTCGGCACCGGTGGAATTCCACGGGAAACTCTATCTGGACGGCGGTGTCACAAAGATGATCCCGATTGAACGTTCTGTGGAACAGGGATGCACAAAACACCTGGTCATTACCACAAAACCGGCAGACTTTGTACGTAAGCCGGGAAGTCCTGCCGTCAAGATCATGATGCGTATGTTTTATTCTGACTATCCGAAGCTGAGAGAAGACTATAATGTCCGTCACTTGAATTACTACAAGCAGATGGACCTGATTGAAAAACTGATCCAGGAAGGGAATGCCATCATGATCAGACCCACCAAGACCGTGAATGTGTCCCGGTATAAGGGAGATAGTAAGGATCTGGCAGAGTTGTACGATCTGGGTTACCAGGACATGGAAGACAGAAAAGAAGAAATCTTCCGCTTCATGGGGAAGAACAATGATTAAACTTGTCGTATGTGATCTTGACGGTACGATCATCGATGAACAGAATCACTGTGACGTTTCAGTGACGGAAACGATCCGGAAACTACATGAGTCCGGCATCGCGTTTGCGATATGTACAGGACGTCCAATCGATACAATTACGGGTATGATGAAGGACTGGGGTCTGGCAGGTATCACGGACTTCATCGTCGGCAGTAACGGCGGTGAGGTTGCGGATAACCGTACGGGAAAGAGATACTACTCCTACAGTCTGGATCCGGAAGTATTGTACAAGATCGTGGATGAGTACTCCGCGTTGGGGTTGATTGCGACGTACTATACTGCGGATGTCCTCTATGTCAGTGATGTCACGGAAGAAGTAAACAAGGTAATTCAGCGGATCCGGATACCCCTGGTAAAAACCGATATCAAGGCGATGATCACCAAGCCTGAGATCAAGGAGATGTTTATCGTCGAACCTGCGCAGATGGCTGAAGTTGAGGCATATTATCAGGCACACCGGGATCCCCGGTATATCGGCTTTAAGACAGCCGTAGATTTGTTTGAGTTCAATCATCCGTTATTGTCAAAAGAAGTGGGACTGAAGATCATCACGGAGATTCTGGATATCACCGGTGATGAGGTCATGGCTTTCGGAGATACGACGAATGACATCGAGATGCTGAAATACGCGAAGTACGGTATATGTATGGACAATGGTACGCAGGACGCCAAAGATGTGAGTTTTGACATTGCCCCGTCTATGCATGACCAGGGTTTTGCCAGATATATTGAAGAACACATACAGAACGGAAATTATGTATAATTAAAGAGTCAGAAAGGGTTTTGTTATGAAAGCGATAATGGTGATGTATGATTCCCTGATCCGTGATCTGTTGGAACCGTACGGATGTGACTGGACGAAAACACCGAATTTTAAGCGTCTCGCCGAGAGAAGTGTAAAGTTCGATCAGTGCTATGTCGGCAGTATGCCCTGCATGCCCGCCAGACGTGAATTACATACCGGCAGAGCGAATTTCCTGCACCGCAGCTGGGGACCTCTGGAACCGTATGATGACTCTGTCCCGGAGATCCTGAAGAAAGCAGGGATCTACACACACCTGGTCAGTGATCATCAGCACTACTGGGAAGACGGAGGATGTACATACCACACACGGTATTCATCCTGGGATGCCAGCCGGGGTCAGGAAGGTGATCCATGGCAGGCAGATCTGAATGTGAAGTTTGACCGTACAACGGTATTTAACGCCACAAATCAGATTCTGGAGAGAGTTCCTTTATACCGTAACTGGTACAGTATCGATGAACGTAACCGCCGGTATATGGACGCAGAAGAGAAGACGCCGCAGGCAGTTACCTTCAAGGGTGGTCTGCAGTTTATTGACCAGAACCATGATGTAGATAACTGGTTCCTGCAGGTAGAGACATTTGACCCGCATGGACCGTTCTATGTCTTGAAAGATGACCGTGATCTTTATCCGCATCCGCATGAATTTGTGGGTGACGCAATGGATGACTGGCCTCCGTACGCGAAAGTCAGTGAAGATGAAAAGACGGTTGAACATGTACGTTATGTCTATGCGGCACTGATGTCCAAGTGTGACCGTTATCTGGGTAAGATCCTGGATAAGATGGATGAATACGGACTATGGGAAGATACCATGTTGATCGTGAATACGGACCATGGTTTCCTGCTTGGCGAACATGGATGGTGGGGTAAGACAGCGATGCCGATGTGGCATGAGATCTCTCATACACCGTTGTTTGTCTATGATCCGAGATTCAAGGAAACTGCCGGTCAGACACGTCAGGAACTTGTACAGACGGTGGATATTGCGGCTACTCTGCTGGAATTCTTCGGCCTGCCTCTGACTAAGGATATGGAAGGCAGACCTCTGCGTCAGGTAATTGAGTCTCATGAACCAATTCGAGACTACGCTGTATTTGGTTATTACGGCAGTCAGATCGATGTTACCGACGGCAGATATGTGTATATGCATGCGGCAGAACATCCGGAAGTACAGAACTATGAATATACCCTGATGCCTACGCATATGCGTCAGATGTTCCAGCCGGAAGAATTACAGAATATACAGTTGTCGGAACCGTTTAGTTTTACCAAGGGTATGCGTCTGATGAAGATCAAAGCAGGTAAATCCATGGGTGATACAAACTCTTTCGGATCCATGTTATATGACAGAGGAACCGATCCCAAGGAAACAGTATTGATTGAAGATCCGGAAGTTACCGAAAGAATGAAGGGTTATATCGCTGAATTCATGACGGAAAATGACGCTCCGGAAGAGTTATTTGAACGTTACGGCTTAAAGAAACTATAGAAAGTGTGTGATGGCCTGTTCATACAGGTCATCTTTGTATGTGAGATATGCCGGCTGTAAATGTGTTGATCAAACCTGCGTCCAGTATGTGCAATATGCATTGCGACTATTGTTTTTACTGTGACGAGGCGGTAAACCGCAAACAATCTTCCTACGGATACATGAGCCGGGAAACCGCAGACAACGTGATCCGGAAGACTCTGGCATTTGCGGAAGGCGCCTGCGCATTTGCGTTTCAGGGCGGAGAACCAACACTGTGCGGGGTAGATTTTTACCGGTACTTTACCGGACAGGTGAAGAAGTATAACACAAAGGGTCTGAAGGTGAGTTATGCCTTGCAGACCAACGGTCTGATCCTGGATGAAGAATGGTGTCAGTTCTTCGCGGAGAATCATTTCCTGCTTGGCGTATCGGTGGATGGCATACAATCAGTGCATGACCGGTACAGGCATTACAAGAACGGGAATACGTATGAAAGGATCCTGGCTAATACCAGGCTTCTGAATCAGTACCACGTGGACTACAACATTCTTACCGTGGTGCATAAGGCATCTGCTGCGGCAGTCAAAGAGATTTACTGGAACTACCGTGAGAATGGATGGAAGTATTTGCAGTTTATTGCCTGTCTGGATCCTCTGGCGGACGAAAGAGGAAACCAGGAGTATTCTCTTACACCCGAGATCTATGCGGAATTCCTGAATACCTTGTTTGATCTCTGGTACAAGGATCTGATTCTGGGGAGAGAGCCGTATATCCGTCAGTTTGACAACTATATCGGTATCTTACTTGGCGTAGAGCCGGAATCCTGTGAACAGAGAGGGATGTGCGCGGTACAGAACGTGATTGAGGCAGACGGAAGCGTGTATCCTTGTGATTTCTATGTACTGGATGATTATTATCTGGGAAACCTGAACAAGAATGAATACCTGGATATTTATCTTCGCAGGAAGTCCAAGGGATTTATCGAGAGATCCGCAAAGCCTCATGAAGAGTGTATGAAGTGTAAATGGGGCGTATTGTGCAGGGGGGGATGTTTCCGCAACCGTGAAAAGACACAGAGTCTGAATTACTTCTGTGAAGCATATAAAGCTTTCTTTGAGAAGAATATCCATAAGATGATGAATGCCGCAAGGATCATCAGTCAGCGTTAGGAGGCAACATGAAACTGGGTAGTATTGAAGTTCCCCGGCTGGGATTGGGATGTATGCGTATCGCATCCATGACCGATGCCCAGGCAGACACTTATATCCGTACGGCACTGGATGAAGGATTGTATTTCTTTGACCATGCGGATATCTACGGCGGAGGGCAGAGTGAGATCATCTTCGGCAAGGCTCTGAAGAGAACCGGAAGAAGAGAAGATGTCGTTCTGCAGTCCAAATGCGGAATACGGAGAGGAATGTATGATCTTTCCAAGGAGTATATTCTGTCTTCTGTGGATGGTATTCTGGAACGTTTGCAGGTGGATTTCCTGGATGTGCTGGTCCTGCACCGTCCCGATGCACTGATGGAACCGGAAGAGATTGCGGAGGCATTCGATCAGTTAAAAGAATCCGGCAAAGTACGTGAATTCGGTGTCAGTAATATGAACAGCAGACAGATCGAATTACTGCAGAAGTACGTGCACCAGAAGATCATTACCGATCAGATGCAGCTGAGTCTGACCAACTGTTCCATGATCCGTGAAGGAATCAACGTCAATATTGAAGTACAGGATAAGGGCATAGACAGAGACGGGAATATCCTGGATTACTGCCGGCTGAACGATATCACGATACAGACGTGGTCACCGCTGCAGTACGGGATGTTCTCCGGCACATTCCTGAATAATCCGGATTTCCCTGAACTGAATGCGGAATTGGACAGACAGGCAGAACAGTACGGAATTACGAAAGAGGCAGTAGCCTGTGCGTGGATCCTGCGTCATCCGGCAAAGATGCAGGTTATTGTAGGTTCAACAAATCCTGCCCGTATGCATGGATTTGCGCAGGCAGAGAAGATCTCCATGACCAGAGAAGACTGGTACCGGTTATACATCGCGGCAGGCAACAGACTGCCTTAAGGAGGTATTATGAAGCGCATGACAGGCGTGTGTGTGCCGATGGTCACACCAATGGATGATCAGGGAAACCTGGATCTGGAATCGACTGTATCACTGACAAATCATCTGATTGAACGCGGAGTCTCGGCGTTATATCCCTGCGGAACGACCGGAGAAGTGAAGAACCTTACTCCGGAAGAAAGAAAAGCATTCGCGGAATGCGTGGTAAAGACAGCTGATGGAAGAGTGCCGGTATTTGTACAGGTCGGCGGAGAAACTACGGCAGTAACCGCAGATCTCGCAAGACATGCGTATGAATGCGGCGCAGATGGACTGGGAATGTTGACCCCGACGTATTATCCCCTGACGGATGAAGAACTCCTGGACTACTACATTACCTGTACACATGTTGTGCCGGAAGACTTCCCAATCTATCTCTACGGGATTCCGTTCCTGGCGGTAAATCGTCTGAGTCCTGCGCTGGTTGCCAGGATTGCGGAGACTTGTCCGAATGTGAAGGGAATCAAGTACAGTGTAGGAGATGTCCTGACGCTGATGTCTTTCGCGGAAATCCGTAATCATACGTTTGATGTCCTGGTGGCACCGGTACAGATGTTACTGCCGGCATTGGCTGCCGGTATGTGCGGCACAGTATCCGGTATGTGCAATGTGATTCCGGAGGATTTGAATAAGATGTTTGCCCTGTACGCGGAAGGAAAGATCGATGAATGCCGTGAATTACAGGTCAGAGTAAAGAAGATTGCGAATATGTTTGCCGCAAAGGAAGCCGCCAAGTGTAAGGCGATGCTGAAACGTGCAGGTGTGCTGCGCAGTGATGCCATGCGTCTGCCGCAGAAAGCGCTGAGTGATGCTGAACGTACGGAGTTATTCGCGTTTATGGATAAAGAATACCCGTCCTATTCTTTTCAGGGAGGTAATCAATGACAAAGTTAAATCAGGGAGAAAAGTTTCCCAACCTGCAGTTTGATACTGCTGACAAACAAGGATTACAGGTATACGATATCCTTAAGGGTAAGACTGTCTTCTGGGTATTGCGGTATATCGGCTGTCCGACATGCCGTCTGGATGTACATCAGCTGGCACAGAGATATACAGAGATTCAGGATGCCGGCGCACAGATCTATGTCGTCATGCAGAGTGATCCCGAACACATCCACAAAGATCTGGCAAAGACAAATACTGTTCTGCCGTTTGAGATCATCTGTGATCCCAAACAGATTTTCTACAGCACACTGAGTGTGGAGCCCGCAAAGTCCACGTTAAAACTGGCAGGCTCTGGTATAATGAAGTTACTCAAGAGGGGGAAAGAAGCACGTCAGGCAGGATTCAGTCACGGAGATTACGAAGGAAATGAACTACAGCTTCCCGCATGTTTCATTGTTGGTGAAGACGGAACGGCAGAGTATGTGCATTATGCGCGGAATATCGCGGATATGCCCACAATTGATGAATTACTTGGAATACTGAAAAAGTAGAGCATAAATAAGGAGGATAAAAATATGCCTGCAAAAGTAAATGAAGAAGTATGTATCGGCTGCGGAGCTTGTGTCGGAACATGCCCGATGGAAGCAATCGAACTGAATGATGAAAATCATGCGGCAGTAAATGAAGAGGTCTGCATCGCCTGCGGTGCTTGTGTTGGTGCCTGCCCGATGGGAGCGATTGAACTTTCTGACTAATAATCACAAGAAAGACAAAAAAGAAGAACTGTTCATCACAGTTCTTTTTTTCGTTAACTATTCGGGGTTTCTTCCGGCTCAGGTTCTGCCTTAGCCCGGAAGTCTGTAGCTTTCAGGATAGCCTCGCTCGGTTTGACATCATCGCCTGACCACGGCTTGAGATATAACATGTAGAATTCATCGAAGGTCATGTTCTTCTCGTATACTGCCCGTGCTACATCCTTGCCTACGTAGCGGTAATGCCAGGATTCAAAGTCATATCCCGTGATATCTTTCTTGCCTTCCGGATAACGCAGGATCCAGCCGAAGTCCATACAGTTCATGCTTAACCAGCGGTAGGCGTTGGTCTGTTCAAAGTCTGTCTTGTCGTCTTCGTTGGTTGCGGCTACGTCTACGGTGAATCCCGTCTGGTGTTCGCTGAAGCCTGGACGTGCGCTTAATTCATCCGTACGTTCCTGACCGTAAGCTTGTACATAACTCTTGTATAATGCGTCCTGCTGTTCGTAGGAACGATATGCGCTGGTGGTATAGAAGGTAACACCTACAGCTCTGCCTCCGTCACAGAGTTCCTTGAAGGCATCTGCGGCAACGCCTGCGAGTTCTCTTCCTTCTGCCGCATACCAGTTGGACATCCCGGTCAGATTTGCAGGTACGTAGGATTCACTGAGGTAATAACTCTTGTTTACCAGCATCTCCACACTGCTTTCATCATCGACAGGGTGGGTATCCAGATACGGTGTGTAGTAGTTTCCGCTGAGGGTGAAATTGTTCGGGGAGTTATCCGCGTGATTCTTACAATCATCGATATAGGCTTGTTCGTTGTATTGGTAGTCAAACACAAGCAGAGGAGTCATTTCATAGAACTTCAGACTCTTATACATATTCTCGATCTGTCCGTCGGTATAGCCTTTCTCACGAAGACGGTGGATCAGCAGGAAGTCCTGGGCAGATAATGTACGGTCACCCTTGATGATGGCATAGAAGTTCAGATAATCTGTGTTGACGGACTTATCTTTGATACAGGATGCCAGATATGGAGAATAGTAGGAATTATCCAGTAATCTTGAGGCGAGTTTCTGTTCGCGGATCGCCTTGATCTCTTCTTTGTTATAACCGAGTTTCTTCAGGTTGCTGGATTGTATGGAGCGGGGGATAAAGATCAGACACAAAAGAGCGACAATTCCCAGTAATACATAGATGACTTCTTTACGAAGACGCAGTCTGTGCCTGACCACTGTACGTTTCTCTCCGGTGGTCTGGACAGGGGCTTTCTGCTTACCGGGTAAGACTAATTTGTAACGCTTCCAGATAGGTTTCTTTTTCTTCTTTTTCTGTGTCATTTCAATACCTCAAATTCTTTCCATGGCCATGTATGCGGAGGTTCTGCGGTAACTGTAATCATTTCTTTCGTCACCGGATGAACCAGACGCAGAGATACTGCGTATAAGGCAATCTGTCCCTTGCGGGGATGAGGGTGATAACGTTGATCATTGACCAGAGGATATCCCCGGGAAGAGAACTGTACACGGATCTGATGCGATCTGCCGGTATGCAGAGAAATGCGCACCAGGGACATCTGCTCGTGTTCTTCCAGCACGGTATATGCCAGAGAGGCATACTTACCGTGAGTTTCATCAGTTACTATTGTACGATTATTTTTTGTATCTTTACGCAAATAATCGGTAAATTCTCCGCTTTTTTTCGCCGGGATACCATCAATAACGGCCAGGTATTCTTTCTCAATTTCGTTTTTCCGGATCATCTCACTGAGACGGGAAGCTGCCTTGCTGGTCTTCGCAAAAACCATGACACCACCAACAGGACGGTCCAGGCGATGTACCAGACCGAGATAGACATTTCCGGGTTTCTGGTATTTCTCCTTCAGATATTGTTTACACAAGGTAAGCAGATCCGGATCTTTACTTTCATCTTCCTGTACCGGTACATTCACCGGTTTTTCCACGAACAGGAGATGATTATCTTCGTATAATACGTTAATCATTACGTTCCCATCTTCCGTAGATACCACAGGGCAGTAATAATTCTCTTTCACGGATTGGTAAAGCGACTTCCCCGGTCTCAATCTTACCGTGAGGGTAATTCTTCAGAATCGTGACTTTCATGAGATCATCCAGAACCAGTGAAGAGAACCCGGTCGTATAGGAATTGATCAGGAAGAACAGTCCGTTTTCGTCAAAGATGTCAAGACACTTATCAATCAGTACGGTGATCTCTTTCTCAAACTTCCACATCTCTCCGTTGGGACCACGTCCATAGGAAGGAGGGTCCATGATGATCCCGTGGTATGTATGTCCTCTGCGTTTCTCTCGTTCCACGAATTTCAGCACGTCATCGACGATAAAGCGGATAGTATGGTCTTCCAGGTGTGACAGGTCACGATTCTCCTTTGCCCAGTTTACCATTCCCTTGGACGCATCCACGTGGACGACTTCGGCAGCTCCGGCAGAAGCACAGGCCATGGTCGCTCCTCCGGTATACGCAAAGAGATTCAGGATACGCAGGTTTTCATCCTTGTGAGAACGGATCAGGCTTTGCATCCAGTCCCAGTTGACTGCCTGTTCAGGGAATAAACCGGTATGTTTGAATCCGGTGGGACTGACACGGAAGGTCAGTTCACGGTAATCGATCGTCCAGTATTCCGGCAGGGAGTGTTTGTATTCCCACTGTCCTCCGCCGCTGCGGGAACGATGATATACTGCGTCTGCCTTGTTCCACAGCGCGTGGTTTTCAATCGGCCAGATTGCCTGCGGGTCCGGACGGTGGAGGATAATATTCCCCCAGCGTTCCAGCTTGTCGCCTTCTCCGGCATCAATTAATTCATAATCTTTCCATGTATTGGTTATCTGTATCATTTTCTTGTTCCTGAAAAGATTATATCATGTGAGTCATGCGGAAATGCTATAATCATAAAAGACATTTGGAGTTTAAACATGATCAATGTGACGGAATTGAATGACAATCAGAAAGAAGCAGTACTGGATGACGCAAAGTATCTGCGAGTAGTAGCCGGCGCAGGCAGCGGAAAGACCAGGGTTTTAACCATGCGTATTGCTCATCTGATCGAAGATAAACGTATTCCTCCGTATACGATCTTAGGCATTACCTTTACGAATAAAGCTGCCAACGAAATGAAAGACCGTATACGCAGGATGATACCCCAGGAAACCAGTCAGCCCTGGATCAGTACGATTCATTCCCTGTGTGTGAGAATTCTTAGAGAAGATATTTTGACCATGGGATGGCCGAGAAACTTTACGGTCATGGATGCGGAAGACCAGAAGACAGTACTGAAGGAAGCGTACAAGGAGATCGGTATCGACGCAAGTAATTATCCCTACGGTGTATTACTGGATTATATCGCCAACAACAAGTCTGCGGAGATCTCTGTAGAACGGGCTTTCCTATTAGCAGGTTCCTATACGGGAGATAAGAATAAGGCTAAAGTGTACGAGTACTACGTCAACAGACAACAGGCATTGTATGCGCTTGATTTTGATGATCTGATTCTCTGGACAGTACGGATGTTCAAGAAGTTCCCGGAAGTGCTGGATAAGTGGCAGAAACGTTTTACGTATATCCATGTGGATGAGTTCCAAGATATCGATAAAGTACAGTATGAACTGATCAAACAATTAACCGGTGTCTATAACAGTCTGTATGTTGTCGGTGATCCTGACCAGACGATCTATACCTGGCGCGGAGCCGATGTGAATATCATCCTGAACTTTACCAAGGACTTTCCGGACGCGAAGACGATCATGTTAAATGAGAATTACCGCAGTACCAGGTGTATCCTCAACGGAGCCAACAGTGTGATCCGCAACAACAAGCATCGTCTGGAGAAGGATCTCTATACCAACCGGAGTTCGGAAGTAAAGATCACGCACTATGCCAGCGCCGGAGATGAATATCAGGCGGCCTGGATCGCTTCCCAGATCCGTCAGATGCACCGGCAGGGAAAAGATTATCATGATATTGCGGTATTATACCGGTCCAATTACCTTTCACGTTCGCTGGAAAAGGCAATGCTGGATGAACGTATACCGTATGTGATCTACGGGGGTATCCGTTTCTACGAACGTGCAGAGGTCAAGGATGCGCTTTGTTATCTGCGCATGGTTACGACCGCGGATGATCTGGCACTGCAGAGGATCCTGAACAAGCCCAAGCGCGGAATCGGCAATAAGACCATGGATACGCTTGCCTCAAAAGCCAGGGAAACCGGTAAAACCATGTATGAGACCTTGAAGGAAGACAAGATCTTCAGCGGAAAGACACAGGCAACCCTGAATGCTTTCGTGGATATGGTGGAGAAGTGGCGGATGGCTGCTGTACAGGAGGATACGGAAATGTTCCGGCTCTTTGAACAGATCATTGAGGACAGCGGTTATAAGCAGATGCTGGAAGAGAATAAGGAGACCGACAGGATCGAGAACCTGAAAGAACTGATCGATGACGTCAAGGAATTCTCCGAGAACTATCCGGAGAGTAATCTGGAAGAGTATCTTCAGCTGGTATCCCTGTACGGGGACAGAGATGAAACTCTGGAGAGTGATTATGTACAGCTGATGACTGTACATGCGGCGAAAGGTCTGGAGTTTGATACTGTATTTGTGTCGGATATGAACGAAGGAATCTTCCCCAACGAGAGAGCGATGAACGAAGGACACCGCGGTGTGGAAGAAGAACGGCGTCTGGCTTATGTAGCCTTCACCAGAGCCAAGAATAAGCTTTATCTTACCGAAGCGGCAGGTTTCAGTTATATCCTGCAGAGAGTGCGTACAAGATCACGTTTTATCGATGAGATCGATGATGCGTATATCGAACATAAGGGAGCGATATTCGAGGAGAATACAAAGAAAGAGAAAACGCTGAACCCGGCGCTGTTCAACGATCACGGAGGCAGTTTCGGAGATCGTCTGAGCAAGACGGATATTCCCCAGTTTGTGAAAGGGGAACAGATCATTCACAGTGTCTTCGGGGAAGGAATCGTACTCAGCTGTAAGAATGGTATCGTGGAGGCTGCGTTTGCGTATCCTCACGGTATTAAGAAGATCGCGGCAGGACATCCGAGTATTAAACGTAAAATGATGAACTAAAAAGGTATCCTTTGGAAACGAAGGATATCTTTCTTAATAAATTGTTAAAGAGTTCGCTACTTTTTTCTTAATTGGCATATTCATACAATGTAATCGAGGTGGATAACTATGGAAACTGTATTGATCGTAGATGATGATATCGATATCGTAAACGCGCTGAAGATCTATCTTCGTCCGGAGGGCTACAACCTTCTGGAAGCACACAACGGCGCCGAGGCTCTGGACCTCATTCAAAATGAACAAGTAGATCTGATCCTGATGGATATCATGATGCCGAAGATGGACGGAGTAACCGCGGTATCCAGGCTCCGTGAATCCAGTAATGTGCCGGTGATCTTACTCACAGCGAAAAGCGAAGACAGCGATAAGATCCTGGGACTGAATATCGGGGCAGATGATTACATCACCAAGCCGTTTAATCCAACAGAAGTGATTGCCAGAGTACGCTCACAATTACGCAGATATACACAGCTGGGCGGTCAGATCAAGACAGCGGAGCATCTCGTTATCGGTGGGATCACTTTGGACAAATCCGGCAAGGAAGTCAGTGTAGACGGCAGAGAGATCTCGCTTACACCGATGGAATTCAATATCCTGCAGTTACTGATGGAACATCCAGGTAAGGTCTATTCCTCAAGGGAAATCTATGAACTGGTATGGAAGGATGAACCCATCGGTGCGGAAGGAGTCGTGGCGGTACATATCCGTCATCTGAGAGAAAAGATAGAGATCAATCCCAGTGAACCACGGTATATCAAGGTAGTGTGGGGTCAGGGATACAAGATGGAGAATATACATGGAAAACACATATAAGTTAAGAGATAAACTTTACGCAAAGATCATTTCCTTCCTTCTGCTCTGCGTATTCGGATTAGGGACAGTATGGTGTGCCGGCGGAATGATTCTGGAAGAATTCTCTCCTGGTTTTCTGTCCGAAGATGGATTCTTCAAAAGCAGTCTGGTAAAAGAACGGACAGATATCGCTGCCGATTATATCGCATCCGTACTCACCAATGAATCTTCTGCCGTGAATTCTTATGGAGAGAATACCAACTATGCGTATGAGATCTACAAGTATAACAAGATCACCAGAAAGTATTCATTCTTTGAGAGGAACTTCCAGCCGGAAAGCATCTATGTGACAAATACGTATTACTATGCGGTCAACCCGGAGAAACATATATACAACGAGTATTATTCCGTACCGGATCTTGGCGTCAATGATGACTTCTATGAGATACGTGTGAGTATAGCGGCGCCGCTGAGGCAGAAAGATGAGCTGAATAACCTGATTGAATTGTACAAGATGTATATGCCTTACAAGAACTGGTTCCTGCCGGGACTGCTGGTTTCTGTAGTAATGTTCATCCTGACAACAGTCTTCTGTTTCTGCGCTGCCGGACATGACGAAGGGATTCCGGGTATCCACCCGATCTGGCTGGATAAGGTCTGGTATGAGGTGATTCTTGCAGCTGTTGTCTTCTTCCTTGGCTTATGCGCGATCATCGTTGCGGAGGGTGTATTCGATATCGGTATACCGTTCAGGCTGATGACAACCACATTTATCGGAGTATTCGTCTTTGCGGGATTCATTGTCTATGAATTCCTGATGAGTACAGCAAGAAGGATCAAAGCCAACGTATTCCTTGAAAGCACTTTGCTGTATCGCCTGTTTGTCCTCCTGGGTAAAGGACTGAAGTACGCGTGGGGTATCATCCCCGCGGTATGGGTGGAATGTGCAGTAATAGTGGTATGGCTGCTTTCACAGATCATGATGATCGATGATATGCGTACGTGGGACGCGAAGCCTGTGTTTGTCCTGCTGGATCTCCTGATTGCGGGTGCCCTGGTTGTCTGTGCGTTCTATGCGAAAGAGTTGATCAAAGCCGGGGAGGAACTGGCGAAGGGGAATAAGAGTTATCGTATTGATGACCGCAGGATCCGTCTGATGTTTGATCCTTTCCGTAAACATGCGCTAAACCTGAATGCTCTGGCAAACGGTATGGAGATTGCGGTAGATAAAGAGATGAAGTCGGAGAGGATGAAGACCGAACTGATCACCAATGTCTCTCATGATATCAAGACACCGCTGACTTCCATCGTGAACTATGTGGATCTGTTACAGAAGGAACATACTCCCGAACAGGAAAAAGAATATTTGGAAGTTTTATCCCGGCAGGCAGGACGTCTCAAGAGACTTACCGAAGATCTTGTGGAAGCGTCCAAGGCTTCTACGGGGAATATTACAGCCAACCTGGTGCCGGTAAATGTCAGGGAACTGATTGAACAAAGTACCGCGGAATACCAGGATAAGCTGGATGAAGGTGAGTATGAGGTGATCTACGGAATCGAAGAGGATTCTCTGCGGGTGATGGCAGATGGAAGATTACTCTGGCGTGTATTCTCGAATCTCTACAGTAATATCATCAAGTATGCCATGCCCCACTCCCGGATCTATATCGATGCACATAGAACTGAGGATCACCAGGTACGGATATCCTTCAAGAATATCTCACGGGAACCGCTGAACATCTCTGCCGAAGAACTTACAGAACGCTTTGTGCGGGGAGACCGGAGCAGGCATACCGAAGGTAGTGGACTTGGGCTGAATATTGCGCAGAGTCTGGTGGAGATCCAGAAAGGGAAGATGAATATCACGGTAGACGGGGATTTGTTCAAGGTGGATATTCTCCTGCCGGAAGTAATTGATTCGTAAGGAATAAAGCTCTCTGTTGTATAATAAGTGCGATATACAAAGAGGGCTTTTTATGGATGCGGAAAAAAGAATTCTGGAATTGAGAAGACTGCTGAATCAATACGGATATGAATACTATGTGCTGGATCAGCCAACCGTGAGTGACGCGGAATATGACATGCTGACAAGGGAACTGATCGAACTGGAGGAGAAACATCCCGAGTATTATGATCCCCTGAGTCCTACACAGAGAGTCGGCGGAACTGTACTGGAAGGTTTTAACAAGGTTGCGCACAGCCGGCCGATGTTATCCATGGGTGATGTATTCAGTTACGATGAACTCCGTGAGTGGTGCAGAGGAGTAGAAAACAGTGTCGGTCCGGTGACGTATTCCGTAGAGAATAAGATCGAT
Source organism: Solobacterium sp. (assembly GCA_017512555.1). Lineage (GTDB taxonomy): Bacteria > Bacillota_I > Bacilli_A > Erysipelotrichales > Erysipelotrichaceae > Bulleidia. The sequence goes on from JAFWFE010000003.1 coordinate 48,165, forward strand.
GGTCTGGCGATGTCTCTCTTGTACCGTGACGGAAGATTCCAGCAGGCGGTAACACGTGGTGACGGTGAGATCGGCGAAGATGTTACGGAGAATGTAAAGACGATCCGGTCTATCCCGATGGAGATTGAATATGCCGGAGAACTGGAAGTGCGCGGTGAAGTATACATGCCCATCTCTTCGTTCAACGCGTTAAATGCGAAGCAGCAGGCAGAAGGGAAACAGTTGTTTGCGAATCCCCGGAATGCGGCCGCAGGGTCCATCCGTCAGTTGGATACGAAGATTGCTGCGTCAAGAAATCTTGAGGCATACTGGTACTATGTGCCGGATGCGATGAACCATGGGTTCCGTTCCCACAGTGAATCCCTGGACTGGATCCATTCCCTGGGTTTCCGGATCAACCGCAATAACCGGTTATTTCACAATGTAGAAGAGATCATCAAGTATATTGATGAAACAGCGGAGATCCGTGATTCCCTGCCGTTTGCGATTGACGGAATGGTCATCAAGGTGGATGATATCGCTACCGAAGAACGACTGGGATATACGATCAAGACACCGAAGTGGGAGATCGCGTACAAGTTCCCTGCGGAACAGGCAGTCACAAAACTTCTGGATATTGTTCTTACGGTAGGAAGAACCGGTAAGATCACACCAAATGCTGTGCTTGAACCTGTACGTCTGGCTGGTACCCAGGTATCTGCCGCAACCCTCCACAATGAAGATATGATCAAGGATAAGGATATCCGTATCGGGGATGACGTCGTGATCCACAAAGCCGGAGATATTATTCCGGAGGTGATCCGTCCTCTGGTGGATCATCGTGACGGTACCCAGGTTCCTTATCTCTTCCCGGAAGTATGCCCGGTATGCGGAAGTCCGTTACATCGATTTGAGGATGAGGCTGCGCACTACTGCATCAATGCGGATTGTCCGGCAAGAGTGGTCAGTTCCATCGCGCATTTCGCCTCCCGGAATGCCATGAATATTGAAGGCCTCGGAGAAAAGAAAGTCGAACAGTTCCACGAACAGGGCTGGCTGAATACAGTAGAGGATATCTATCAGTTACAGAACCGCCGTGAGGAGATCATCAAACTGGATAAATTCGGAGAAAAGAGTTATCTTAACCTGATCAACGGGATTGAGAAATCCAAGGCGAATTCCCTGGAGAAACTCTTGTTCGGATTGGGTATACGCCAGGTAGGTGAGAAAGCAGCGGATGTTCTGGCAAAGAGATTCGAACATATCGATCATCTGATGGCTGCGGACTACGAGGAACTTTGCGAGATTCCGGATATCGGCGCCATCACTGCGGATGCGATTGTCAGTTTCTTCCGTGATGAAAAGAACCAGGTACTGATCCAGGCACTGAAAGATGACGGGGTAAACATGACTTGTATCAAGGGAGAGGTTTATGAGAGTCCCTTTACCGGGAAGACCTGTGTATTGACCGGAACCTTGTCACAGTACACGAGAAAAGAAGCCCAGCAGATTCTGGAGAGTCTCGGGGCGAAAGTGTCCGGAAGTGTATCAGCACGTACAGATTATGTCATCTATGGTACGGAAGCCGGCTCCAAGCTGACCAAGGCAACCGCGCTGGGTGTGACGACCATGACCGAGGAAGAATTTGCGGAAATCATCCGCCAGGTACTGGGATAAGTCCATAATTATCCTTAAGAATAGACTATGGTAAATCAAGGATAAAAAGAGTACAATAAGCATACATATGACAAATACGAATACAAGCACAAAGAAAAGGAAGAAACGTTCCAACCTGAGAAAGAAAGAGATCCGGGCAAGGATCCTCTTTATCATCCTTCTGCTGGTAATACTGATACCGGCAGGAATTTTCGGGTGGATGTTGCTGTCCGCATGGTTGGATACGGGATCTCCGATTCTCGGTGACCGTTATAAAGATGATCTGGACCCGGCAATTACCAAGTCTGATATAGAAACGATTGAGAAGAGTACCGGTAAGTTATCCGGGGTGGAAAAAGCTTCCGTACAGCTGGCTACTGCCACATTGCGTGTCTATGCGGATATTACGGACAGTTCCGGTGTAGAGACCGCAGAGAGTACGGCAGACAGTATCTATCGTATTGTGGCGGAAACACTGGATCCTTCGGTATACTTCGCCCAGAGCGGCAATAAGAAGATGTATGACCTGGAGATTCATGTCTATAACGATATAGACAAAGCCGGGACAGACAGTTATGCCTATGTCATAGAAACAAAGACTTCTTCGATGAGTGAACCAATCCGACAGGTTGCCAGTCAGCCGATTGACGCGGAACTTGCGCAGCAGCTCAGAGACGCGGTGGAAGCCAGAAATAATCCGCAGCCTGCCGAAGAGAACAGCGAAGAACAGAATCAGGGTTAAAAGGCACAGTTACTGTGCCTGCTTTTGTATATGAAGAAAAACGATACATTTACAGGTCAGGCAGAAGATTATACCTACGAAGGAGCAGGAGTCGTACACAGTGATGACTTTGTCTTTTTTGTGCCTGGATTACTGGCAGGAGAGAAAGCAGAACTGGGAATCACTTCTCTGAAGAAGAATTACGGTTATGCCAGGATCGTACGGTTGCTTGAAACCTCTCCCGAAAGAAGAACACCGGGGTGCTCGGTATACAAGCAGTGTGGAGGATGTCAGCTTCTGCATATGAGTTATACGGAACAGAAGGCATTCAAGGAGAATAAAGTACGCGGGTGTTTCCGGATGAATGCGGGAATGGAAGTGGATGTACTGCCGATCCTTACCACAGAACACACCCAGGCATACCGGAATAAAGTACAGATCCCTGTACAGCTGGATCACGGCAGAGTGAAGATGGGTTTCTACCGCAGCCGGACGAATGAGATTGCGGAGTTTGACCACTGCCTGGTACAGACGGAATTATCCAACGAGATCATCCAGCGCCTGAGGAAATTACTGGATACTTATCATTGCGCAGAGAATATACGTTATGTACTGATCAAGCATGCGCACCTGACGGATGAACTGATGATCTGTTTTGTGGTACGCAGATATCCTTTTCACAATGCGGAGAAGTTGAAAGAGGCAGTGATTGCGTCATGGCCGCAGTTGAAGAGTCTCAGTGTTATTGTAAATCGCCGGGAAGATAATGTGATCCTGGACGGGAAGGAAACCTTACTGTACGGACAACCCTATATCGAAGAAGAACTGCTGGGCAAACGCTTCCGTATCAGTGCACGTTCGTTCTACCAGATCAATCCGTACGCGACTGCCGTACTGTATAAAAAAGCTCTGGAACTAGCAGATCTCAGAAAAGATGATGTACTGATCGATTTGTACTGCGGAACAGGTACGATCGGCTTGATTGCGTCAGATCAGGTGAAGAAAGTGTACGGTATAGAGGTGGTGCCGGATGCGGTGAAAGATGCCCGGATCAATGCCCAGGCTAACGGTATCACCAACGTGGAGTTCATGACAGCAGATGCGCAGGTAGGCGCAAATGCTTTACTGCAGAGAAATATTCATCCGGACGTGGTCATCGTAGATCCTCCGCGTAAGGGTTGCTCAAAAGAAACGCTGAAGGCGATCCTGAAGATGGCACCGGAGAGATTTGTGTATGTCTCCTGTGATCCTGCGACACTGGCGAGAGATGTCGCATACATGTCTGAAAACGGATATGATCTGCGTGTCGTACAGCCAGTAGATCTCTTCCCCAGGACATTTCATTGCGAAACTATAGTGCTGATGACAAAGAAATAGACAAACCTGCTAATATCTGTCAATACTAAAGCTGCCGGATTATAGATTTCTGTAAAACCATAACGAAAAGGCCAGATCAAGAATCTGGTTTTTAAAACCAGTGCTGCTCAGCCTTCAGTTACACTGATTATTTTGTTTTA
>JAFWFE010000038.1 GCA_017512555.1 Solobacterium sp.
GTATATGTCCTGTGTTTTATTCCTTTCAGGCATCCCATATTTTTTGATCCCTCCCTTTCAGTTTCAATCATAAGAAAAAGTAGACTCAGAACGGAATCTTCATCGACTTTTTTCTGTGTCTACTTTTATCTTACTAGTTCAGTTGTCCATGGCTATTTTTCTTCTGTTTCTTCGGTTTCTTTTTCCTCAAGATCTAATTCTCTCTGAAGCTCCTTGAGGATATCATTTCCTACCTGGTTGAACCGGAAGTGATATTCACCGGTAACTTCCAGCTGTGAGCCTTCATCCAGACGTACTCTGCCGTTGTGCATGGAGTGCAGCTTTCCTGCCGCATCCCGGATGTGCAGACCATCATCCTTTACCGCAGATACATAGTATGTGCCGGCCTGGATATGCTTGGGTACATCGTAAGTACCGGGAGTAATCGTCATCGTATTCTCACTGTTGATGTAGATCAGGTTTCTCTTCTTTTCCTGGGCAGAAGAGATGACACGGTAGAATTCACTCCTCAACATGAACATCGTCGTACTACTTACCGTATAGGTATATCCCTTACCGTTTTCCAGTACCTTAATGGTCTGCCCGTCGGTATTCGTACGTACGATATTGGATAACCGGTGACAATTCACAAAGTGATTGGTCAGAAAGTACAGAGCTGCGTTGGTCTCATACAATCTCGCCTCAATTGTTACAGGGTCTCCTTCTTCCGTGATGTCACTGACATTGTGGATGGTTGACCGGTTGACTTCGGCAATCGTCTTTACTGCCAGTTCTTCGGGAATGGCAGAACCGCTGACCGTTAACTTGGCAGGAATCACATTGACGCAGACTTCTCCCTCATGGAGCTTCATCTCCGGTAACGGATAAAACTTACCGATACACTGTTCCGGCGTATGAGATTCCAGATAATCACGCATGATGATGTTCCGGATCTCTTTGTCAGAGGTGACCAGACGTTGGAATACATCAAATTTCAGGGGAAGATCATACTTGGCGATAATACGACGGCAATTACCGCACGCCAAATGACCGTCGAGAGTTGTATGCAGACGGGTGAAAAATCCTTTTTGTTCTTCCAGACAGAAATCACAGACTTTATTTGCCATAACCTATACCTTAACAAATATTATACAAAAGAACAGAGTAAGAAGTATATCCCTACATTTTAAGATTTGTTGAAGAGAATCACCGGTATGTATCTTTCTTCCGGAACCATCCCCGCGTGATTTCCCTGGATCGTATCCGGCTTGCGGTAATTCAAAGACAGCGGAGTAAGCGCAATGGACAGGTAATCTCCGATGAATTCCTCCAGACGCGGGGAAGGAACACCCGGGCCGAAGATCCCTGAAGACAAGACTTCCGCCTTGCTTAACAACAGGAACTGTTCCCCAAAGCGCTCTTTGAATATACGCACAAATTCTTCCTGTTTCTCTTTCCGGACGTAGAATGCTGTAACTCTCTGCTCAAGCGCCGGTTCTCTGTACATACACGCGCATAGTTCTTCATCCAGATCCAGAGCGTAATTCTGTACATCGATCTGGCTGTGGTCCGCCACCACCAGCAGTACCGTATCCTCCGGCAAACGCATGGCGAACTGCTCTGTCTGATCATTCAGAACGCGGACCATACTGCCTCCGGCTTCGGTACCGTGTTCATGCAGGAAGGTATCCAGGTCATCCCAGTACGCGTACAGAAAACGATTATCTTTGGACAACATCAGCGCCTGATCCAGCATATCCTGATACGTCCTGCAGGGATTATGTAAAGACCACCCAGGTCAGAGAGAATCCGCCGGAGTGCCGTGTTCATTCAACACCTCGTAGATTTTATCTACAGGCAGACGCTCCTCCGCAAATCCATCCGGATACTGCCGGTTGGAGAATATCCCGCTGTGTCTGAACAGGATGATGTGGTCCTGTTCTTCCTGAAAGTACTGGTTCCATCCCAGCCAGCCGTTTTCGGCAGGGGAATGTCCGGTCAGGAAGGCAGTCGTGGCAGCGGTAGTGGTCGGCGGAAATACTGAGGACACATCTTTCAGCCTGTATCTGCGGAAGAAATCTCCTTCACCGAGATGCCGGTTCAGAATGCTTGTGCCGAGCGCGTCAATCAGTATAGCGATGATACATCTTGGCTGTATACGTGAAAGATACTCATCCAGCTGAGGATCACTGCCGTGTCCCCGGTCGATTCCGTAATACTTGTACAACGATCCGCTGATCTGCAGTATACTGTGTTCATAGTCCCAGTTCATGTGTTTTCTGCTCCGTTAACAGTGTATCACAGGTCATGAGAACTGCGGATACCGAAGAAATACCTATATTAGATAAAAGGGTGTTGACAAAGTGTTTTCCTGTGAGATAGAATGAACAGGCTTAGCGACTATGGCTTTGTTACGGACAAAGCTATTAAAAAGACTAAGAAATGGCACGCTTGGAAATGTGTGCATGTGAAAGGAGAAATATGCCAACAATACATCAATTGGTACGGAAAAGCCGTACCGACAAGGTTTACAAGTCAAAATCTCCTGCGTTAAATCGTGGATTTAACTCTCTGCAGAAGAAGCCGACAAAACTCAGCAGCCCCCAGAAGAGAGGTGTCTGCACTCGTGTAGGCACAATGACACCGAAGAAACCGAACTCTGCGCTTCGTAAGTACGCCCGTGTTCGTTTATCCAACGGTATGGAAGTAACTGCATACATTCCGGGTGTAGGACATAACCTGCAGGAACACAGTGTCGTCATGATCCGCGGCGGCCGTGTCAAGGATCTGCCTGGTGTCCGTTACCATGTTATCCGCGGTACATTGGACTGCGCGGGTGTAAACAACCGTAATCAGAGCCGTTCCCTCTACGGAACAAAGAAACCCAAGAAATAGGAAGGAGTAATAGAACATGCCAAGAAAAGGTTATATAGCAAAGCGTGATGTACTGCCTGATCCTATTTACAACTCAAAGCTTGTGACAAAACTGATCAACAAGATCATGATTGACGGCAAGCGTGGAACAGCGCAGACAATTCTGTACAATGCATTCGCCATTATCGAAGAGAAAACCGGTCAGAATGCCATGGAAGTATTTGAAAAGGCTCTCGAAAACGTCATGCCTTTACTGGAACTGAAGGTCCGCCGTGTCGGTGGTGCCAACTACCAGGTTCCGGTAGAAGTCAGTGCTGAAAGAAAACTGACATTAGGTCTGCGTTGGATCGTCAACTATTCAAGACTCCGTCATGAACCGACAATGGAAAGAAGACTTGCCGGAGAAATTATGGATGCGGCTAACGGAACCGGCGCATCGGTCAAGAAAAAAGACGATACACACAGAATGGCGGAAGCGAACAAGGCCTTTGCTCACTACCGCTGGTAGTCCGGAAAGGAATAGTTTATGCCAAGAGAATTTAGCTTGGACCACATCCGTAACATAGGGATCATGGCGCATATCGATGCGGGTAAAACCACAACGACAGAGCGTATTCTGTACTATACAGGTAAGATCCACAAGATCGGTGAGACCCACGATGGTGCCAGTCAGATGGACTGGATGGCACAGGAACAGGAACGTGGTATCACGATCACATCAGCTGCAACTACCTGTCAGTGGCAGGATTGCCAGATCAACATTATCGATACTCCGGGTCACGTGGACTTCACTGCGGAAGTAGAACGTTCCCTGCGTGTATTGGACGGTGCTGTTACGGTGCTGGATTCAAAAGCGGGTGTAGAACCCCAGACAGAAACGGTATGGCGTCAAGCCACGGAATACAGAGTTCCGCGTATCGTTTTCTCAAATAAGATGGATGCGACAGGTGCAGACTTCTATATGTCTGTAAACTCCATCGGTGATCGTCTCGGTGCCAAGGCGGCAGCGATTCAGATGCCGATCGGTGCTGAACAGTCCTTCCGCGGTATTATCGACCTGGTAACAATGCAGCAGGAAATGTACATGAATGACCAGGGCACGGATATCCGTATCACAGATATCGATAAGCAGTTTATCGATCAGGCGGAAGAACTTCACTCAAAGATGCTGGAAGCGATCGCAGACTATGACGATGATGTCATGATGAAAGTGCTGGAAGGCGAAGAACCCACAGTAGAAGAAATCAAGCGGGCAATCCGCGCAGGTGTTCTGACTGCTGAATTCTTCCCGGTACTCTGCGGCGCAGCTTACAAGAACAAGGGTGTACAGCTGTTACTGGACGCTGTTGTAGATTATCTTCCTTCCCCTGTAGATGTACCTTCCATTAAGGGTCATCTCGATAACGGAGAAGAAGATGAACGTATCCCTTCGGATGAACAGCCGTTCAGCGCGCTGGCATTCAAGGTTGCGACAGATCCGTTCGTCGGCCGTCTGACGTATTTCCGTGTTTACTCCGGTATTGCGACAGCAGGAAGTTATGTCCTGAATGCCACAAAGAGTAAATGTGAGCGTCTCGGACGTATCGTGCGTATGCATGCCAACCATCGTACGGATATTACAGAAGTCTATGCCGGTGATATCGCCGGTGCCGTAGGCCTGAAAAACACAACAACGGGTGATACTCTGTGTGATGAAGATCATCCGATCATTCTCGAATCCATGGTCTTCCCGGAACCTGTCATTCAGATGTCTGTAGAACCTAAGACAAAAGCTGACGGTGAAAAGATGGATGTGGCTTTAGCCAAACTGGCTGAAGAAGATCCTACATTCCGGACCTATACAGATGAAGAAACCGGACAGACGATCATCGCCGGTGTCGGTGAACTCCAGCTGGATATCATCATGGATCGTATGAAGAGAGAGTTTAAGGTAGAAGCTACTGCCGGCGCTCCTCAGGTTGCTTATCGTGAAACGATTCGCGGTACCGGAGAGTGTGAAGGTAAGTTTGTCCGTCAGAGCGGCGGTCATGGTCAGTATGGTCATGTATGGATCCGCTTTGAACCAAACCCGGGCAAGGGCTTCGAATTCTATGACGAGACTGTGGGTGGTTCCGTACCGAAAGAGTACATCAAACCTACACAGGCAGGTCTGGAAGAAGCCTTAAACAACGGTCTGATTGCCGGATATCCAATCGTAGATATCAAGGCAACACTGTTTGACGGTAGTTACCACGATGTGGACTCTTCCGAACAGGCGTATAAGATTGCGGCTTCCCTGGCTCTGAAAGAAGCAGCCAAGAAGTGTAATCCGGTTATTCTTGAACCGATCATGCGTGTAGACGTGACCGCACCGAGTGAATATCTCGGTTCCGTCATGGGTGACATCGTGAAGCGCCGCGGACAGATCCGCAACCAGGAAGAAACAGGTAACGCGATCAAGATCGAAAGCTATGTTCCGTTATCCGAAATGTTCGGTTATGTCACGGATCTGAGAAGCTTTACACAGGGACGCGGAACTTACGTCATGCAGACAGATCACTACGAAGAAGTACCAAAGAATATTGCTAAGGAAATCGCGGAAAAAAACAATTCTGCATCCGTTAAGTAAATATTGCAAAGACTATTTGATTAGAATAAAATGATAGTGCTGAAATTAAATAAATCAGGAGGAAAATAGCATTATGGCAAAGGAACATTTTGACCGGTCGTTAGATCATGTAAACATCGGAACAATCGGTCACGTAGACCATGGTAAAACCACATTAACAGCAGCAATCACAAAGTACCTTGCTGAACATCCGGAAGCTGGTAAGGCAAACTTCACAGCGTATGACAAGATCGACGGTGCTCCGGAAGAAAAGGCACGTGGTATCACGATCAACACAGCTCACGTTGAATATCAGACAATGAAGAGACACTATGCACACGTTGACTGCCCAGGTCACGCTGACTATGTTAAAAACATGATCACAGGTGCTGCGCAGATGGATGGTGCGATCCTCGTCGTTGCTGCGACAGACGGACCGATGCCTCAGACTCGTGAGCACATCCTGCTGTCCCGTCAGGTAGGCGTTCCTAAAATGGTCGTATTCCTGAACAAGTGCGATATGGTTGATGACCCTGAACTGATCGACCTGGTTGAAATGGAAGTTCGTGACCTTCTGTCTGAATACGGATTTGAGGGTGATGAATCCCCGATCATCAGAGGTTCTGCTCTGAAAGCATTGGAAGGCGATCCTGAATGGACACCTGCAATTAAAGAACTCTTGGACGCTGTCGATGAATGGATCCCTACACCGGAACATGAATTTGACAAGCCGTTCCTGATGGCAGTAGAAGACGTATTCACGATCACAGGTCGTGGTACAGTTGCTACAGGCCGTGTTGAACGTGGTAAACTGAGCCTCAACGACCAGGTTGAAATCGTTGGTCTGAGAGAAACAATGAAGACAGTCGTTACAGGTATCGAAATGTTCCGTAAGACTCTGGACTATGCCCAGGCTGGTGACAATATCGGTGCTCTGCTCCGTGGTGTTAACCGTGACCAGGTTGAACGTGGACAGGTTCTTGCTAAACCGGGTTCCGTTACA
>JAFWFE010000039.1 GCA_017512555.1 Solobacterium sp.
CAGATTTCTTTCTTTTCCAATTCGCTCCGGTGATTTATGCCTCAGTTTCCATTCGTTGTATATCTCTACCTTTTCCTCATAACTCAGTTTCATTGAAAAACACCCCTTAAGTTGTTGTTCAACTTTTGGGGTGCAGTTCACGGCTTCAGGGATTCTTTTTTATACTTTAGATCTTTTTCGGAGGGTGCGGGGAAGCGAGACGATGTGGTTCATCCAGCTGTTTGTTGAAGATCAGATCCACGTTGTAGTTGATTGCTGTACCTTTCCAGAAACTGCGTCTGGTGACAGGGTCATTTCTCCTGTATTCGACGGCTTCCGCAGATCTGCTCTCAAAAGGATTCAGCAGATAAGAAGTAGATCCTACATCCGGATCACCCTCAACACCCTGCATCAGCCGTTCACAGTTCTCAATGAAGTAATTCAGGGTATCCGCGTGTACGGGACCGCCGTTATGCGGTGCACAGATCATATCAAACTCATCACGTCTGGACTTCAGATAAAGCATATTATTCAGGAAGGTCTCGACCGGGATATTCCACATGTTGATTTGTCCTGGATCGATCTCATCACCGGTGAATAAGACTCCGGCTTTTTTATCCAGGAATAAGAGACTGGTAGGGGAATGACAGGGAGTAATCTCAACAACTTCGATCTCCCGGTTGCCCAGATCGATAATATCTCCGGCTTTGACAACAGTTCCTTCGTTCCTGGAGATATGGAGGTTACCCAGCAGATCCGGTTTGACTCTGCCGGATTTACGCATTTCTTTCAGTTCCTTCTGACACAGTTCAGACATATAGATCGTACAGTCATCGAACAGGTAATTCGCATAGGTATGATCGTTGTGCGAGTGTGTATTGGCGACCAGCAGTGGTTTATCTGTGACATTCTCTTCGATGAATTTCCGGACATCAAACGGTGTATCTGTAGGATCGATCACCAGCGCATACTTTTCTCCCACACAGACATGGACCCGCGGCGTCTCGTTTCCACTGGGGTTATAGGGGAGAATTACCCAGGTATCCGGTTTGGCAAGACGCAGATCAAACTGTTTGTTGTTGGGGTAAGTAGAAACTCTGCGCATGATTTCCTTCTTCAATTCCGTCATGAATTCAGGTGTGATAGTCATTTGTTGTTTCCTCCTGACAGTTGTATGATGCAATTATAGCACAGGCTGTTCCGGAATCGTATCACCTGTTTGGATAAAAAAGAGAGCTCTGCAGAACAGAACTCTCTTTTATCTGTGATAATCCTAGAATCCTTCTTAGAACAGACCGGAAATACGTCCGTTTTCGTCGACGTCGATCTTCTCCGCAGATGGTACTTTCGGCAGACCAGGCATGGTCATGATATCACCGGTCAGCGCTACCAGGAAGCCTGCACCTGCAGATACCTTCAGGTTCTTAACTGTGATTACGAAGTTTCTCGGCGCACCGAGCAGTTTCGCGTTGTCAGAGAAGGAGTACTGTGTCTTGGCAACACAGATCGGCAGGTTGCCGTAACCAAGTTCGGTCAGTTCCTTTGCCTGACGTTTCGCGGCTGCACTCAGTTCTACACCATCCGCATGGTAGATCTTTGTGGCAATCGCGTTCAGTTTGTTTTCAATCGTATCTTCGAGGTCATAGGTGAAGCTGAATTCATTCGGTTGTTCGCAGAGACGGATAACTTCTGCCGCAAGTGCCTTACCACCTTCAGCACCTTTCTCCCATACTTCACTCAGAGCTACGTTGATACCCATTTCATGGCACTTATCTTCAATGAGTTTCAATTCTGCCGGGGTGTCAGACACAAACGCGTTGATAGCGACTACACATGGCAGCTTGAATACATTCTTGATGTTGGAAATATGCTGGAGGAGGTTCGGTAAACCTTTCTCCAGAGCTTCCAGGTTTTCCTGTCCCAGCTGATCTTTGGGAACACCACCGTGCATCTTCAGAGCACGTACAGTAGCGACAACAACAACTGCGCTGGGTCTCAGACCGGCAAGACGGCACTTGATGTCGATGAACTTTTCAGCACCCAGGTCAGCACCGAAGCCTGCCTCTGTAACAGCGTAATCAGCGAGACGAAGAGCTGTTCTTGTGGCTGTAACAGAGTTACAACCATGTGCGATATTGGCGAACGGTCCGCCGTGGATGAATGCCGGAGTTCCTTCCAGTGTCTGTACCAGGTTCGGTTTCAGCGCATCCTTAAGCAGGGCAGTCATAGCGCCTTCAGCCTTCAGATCATGCGCTGTGACAGGCTTTCCGTCACGGCTGTAAGCCACAACGATCTTTGCCAGTCTGGATTTCAGATCAGGAATATCGGAAGCCAGACAGAGAACAGCCATGATTTCAGAAGCTACGGTAATATCGAATCCATCTTCACGAGGTGTACCGTTTGCTTTTCCGCCGAGACCGTCAACGATATTTCTCAGCTGTCTGTCGTTCATATCGACTGCACGTTTCCAGACGATACGGCGGACATCGATGTTCAGAGAGTTACCCTGCTGGATATGGTTGTCCAGCATTGCCGCAAGCAGGTTGTTCGCAGCACCAATCGCATGGAAGTCACCGGTAAAGTGCAGGTTGATATCTTCCATCGGAACGACCTGGGAGTGACCGCCTCCGGCAGCACCGCCCTTAACACCGAATACAGGACCTAATGACGGTTCTCTCAGGGCAACGATCGCGTTCTTGCCCAATGCGCGGAGACCATCTGCCACACCAATTGTTGTTGTGGTTTTTCCTTCACCGGCAGGGGTAGGAGTAATTGCTGTAACAAGGATCAGTTTTCCGTCCGGATTGGTATTCTCTTTCAGGATACGGTAGTCTACCTTTGCCTTGTACTTGCCATACTGTTCGATGTATTCTTCATCGATACCGGCAACCTTGGCAATCTCCGTAATCGGCTTCATTTCACAAGCTTGAGCAATTTCAATGTCAGTTAAATACGCCATGTCTCTCTTTCTCCTTAGTATTGTTATTATTTGAAAAACCGTACTGCTGAGCGGAACAATCCCATTTCATAATTTCCCGGGACGTTCTTATAAAGGGTACTGCCAATTCTTTCCGCATGACCCATCTTACCGAAGACACGGCCATCCGGAGAGGTGATACCTTCCACAGCCCAGAAAGAACCATTGGGATTAAAGTCTGTATCCATTGTAGGATTACCCTGTAAATCCACATACTGTGTTGCGATCTGGCCATGTTCCATCAAATCCTGAAGCAGTTTATCCCCGGCGATGAAACGCCCTTCTCCGTGAGAAATCGGCACACTGCAGATATCTCCGACAGAGAGTTCACTGAGCCATGGGGAGAGATTCGAAGCGATTCTTGTACGTACGATACGGGACTGATGACGTCCGATCGTGTTGTAGGTCAGGGTAGGACATGTCTCATCGGTGTCAATGATCTTACCGTATGGCACAAGCCCTAACTTGATCAATGCCTGAAAGCCGTTGCAGATACCTAACATCAGACCACCGCGGTGATCCAGAAGATCACTGACAGATTCTTTTACCGCCGGATTGCGGAAGAATGCTGTAATGAACTTCGCGGAACCATCCGGTTCATCACCGCCGGAGAAACCACCCGGAATAATGATCATCTGGGCATCTCTGACCTTCTTTGCGAACAGATCGACACTGGCACTGACATCTGCGGAAGACAGGTTGCGGATGATTACGATCTCCGCGTCACCGCCGGCTTCCATCAATGCTCTGGCTGTATCATATTCGCAGTTTGTTCCCGGGAATACCGGAATCAAAGCTTTCGGTTTTGCGTTATGGATCAACGGTTCAACCGTAATTCCCGAACGATATTCAGGAACTGGTATCTCCTGGGTATTCTCCTGTACTTCTGTCGGGTAGACATCCGCAAGAACCTTCTCATTTAACTGATACAGGTCCTTGACTGCCTGATAATCATTATCGATACTGATCACAGGTTCAACGGTTGTACGGCCGATATAAAGACCTGAGCACTCTCCGTCAATTTCCGCAATGATCGCTCCCGGATATGCCTTATACCAGTCGAGATTTACATCGTCTGACACAAAGCCTATCCTGTTGCCAAAGGACATCTTCATTATACCTTCACTGATGCTGTTTTCAACAGCCCAACCTGCTTTAACTTGTCCTTTCCGGCATAATTCGTGGAATTCTTTCCACTGATCTTTGGTAAAGAAGTATACGCCGTGATTGCCGTCCTTGAATTCCGGAGAGAGTACATTGTCGGCCAAAATCGGCGCAATCGCAAAGGAAATCAGGGTCGGAGGTACATCCTTGTCCAGGAAAGAACCGGACATGGAGTCCTTACCGCCGATTGCCGCGATCTTCAGTTCCATCTGGGCATCTAAAGCACCTAATAAAGCACTGAACGGTTTACCCCAGCGTTCAGGTTCATCACGGAGACGTTCAAAGAATTCCTGGAAGGTGAGATAGGCATCTTCGTAGTCTGCGCCGGCTGCCACAAGCTTTGCGACAGAAGTATATACAGCGTTGTATGCGCCAAGATACGGATCGATCATCATCTGATCAGGATCTGCGCCCCAGGCCATCACACTCGCCTGATTTGTTGTATGTCCGGGCAGTACCGGGAACATCGCGGCCATGACCTGTGCCGGTGTACTCTGGGTTTCGCCGCCAAACGGCATCAGCACACTTCCGGCTCCGATCGTACTGTCAAAACGTTCTACCAGACCTCTGCGGGATGCACTCTTCAGACTCTCTGCCAATGCCTGCAGATCATGAATATCCGATGTGCCGAGCCGGGATCTGTCTTTGGGAGTTACTGCTACATCTGCGTGCTTCACTGCACCGTTGGTATTCAGGAAAGAACGGGAAAGGTCCGCAATGACCTTGCCTTTCCAGGACATGACCATCCGTGGTTCTTCGGTTACTACAGCTACCTTGTACGCTTCCAGGTTCTCTTTGCCGGCTTCTTCGATGAAGCGTTCTTCGTTCTCTGCCGCAATCACCACAGCCATACGTTCCTGGGATTCAGAGATTGCCAGTTCCGTACCGTCCAGACCTTCATATTTCTTGCGTACCGTATCCAGGTCGATCTGAAGACCGTCTGCCAGTTCGCCGATCGCGACACTGACACCGCCGGCTCCGAAGTCATTACAACGCTTGATCATGCGTGTAACTTCCGGGTTACGGAATAATCTCTGGATCTTACGTTCTTCGGGAGCGTTACCTTTCTGTACTTCACTGGCCATGGTTTCCAGGGACTGCAGATTATGGGTCTTGGAAGAACCAGTAGCACCGCCGATACCGTCACGTCCTGTACGTCCGCCGAGCAGGATCACGATATCTCCCGGCTGCGGGCGTTCACGTACAACGTTGTCTGCCTTGGCAGCACCGATTACCGCGCCGCATTCCAGTCTCTTGGCGATATATCCTTCGTGGTAGACTTCGGCGACATGACCGGTTGCCAGTCCGATCTGGTTGCCGTAAGAGGAGTATCCTGCGGCTGCTGTCTGGGCAATCTTACGCTGCGGGAGTTTACCTTCCAGAGTATCTTTCAGGGAAGCTCTGGGGTCACCGCCGCCGGTATAACGCATCGCCTGATGTACAAATACACGGCCGGAAAGGGGATCGCGGATACATCCGCCGATACATGTTGCGGCACCGCCGAAAGGCTCGATTTCTGTCGGGTGGTTGTGTGTCTCGTTCTTGAACATCAGTAACCAGTCTTCGGTCTTACCGTCAACTTCCGCAGGCACATGGATGGAACATGCGTTGATCTCTTCGGATTCATCCAGCTCAGGCAGCTCACCGCGCCGTTTCAGGGCTTTGGCGCCGATTGTCGCAAGATCCATTAAAGTCTCCGGACGTGTTGTATTTTCCCCGTATACTTCATTTCTGAGCGCCTGGTAGCGTGTATATGCTTCCTTCACCAGTTCATCCTGCAGATCTGTATGATCCAGATGTGTGGAGAAGGTGGTATGACGGCAGTGATCAGACCAATACGTATCAACGACACGTACTTCGGTGATCGTCGGATCACGCTGTTCTTCCTCTTTGAAGTATCTCTGCAGGAAGCACAAGTCATCCAGGTCCATGGCTAATCCAAGTGTACCCAGAAGATCTTTTAGTTCTTCCTGATTTAACTGAATAAACCCGTGAATGGTTTCTACTGTCTCCGGCTGCGGATATACTGCTTTCAAGGTTTCCGGCAGTTCCAGAGAAGCTTCTCTGGTTTCCACCGGGTTGATCACGTAATGCTTGATTGCCTTGACATCTTCTTCACTCAGATCACCATATAAACCGTAAATACGCGCAAAAGCCACCAGAGGACGATCTCCCTGGCTTAACAACTGAATACACTGCGCCGCGGAATCTGCGCGCTGGTCAAACTGTCCCGGCTGCGCTTCCACACCGAAGATCACATCTGCGTCATCCAGTGTCATCGTATCACTGACGATATCCAGCTGCGGTTCTGCAAATACCGTATTTCTGGCATAGGCAAATAATTTCTCATCGATATCTTCTACATCATAGCGGTTCAGAATACGGATATTCTTTACGCCGGTCAGTCCAAGGAAGGACTGTACATCCGCGAGCAGATTACTCGCTTCCGGGGCAAATCCCGGACGTTTTTCAACAAATACTCGATAGACCATAGGACCTCCTATAACGCTTTCTTACCGATATCCTTACGGAAGAAAGCATTCGCAAAGGATACCTTCTCAGTATTCTGATAAGCATCCTGTATCGCTTCTTTCAAAGTACCGCCAAGACCAATCACCCCGAGAACACGGCCTCCATTGGTGACCAGTTCACCATCTTTCAGCGCCGCCCCGGCATAGATGATCCTGTCTTTGACTGACTCTTCCACATGGATGGGATAACCTTTTTCATACTTTCCGGGATATCCCTGGGATGCCATGATCACACAGCAGGCTGCACCGTCAGCGAAGACCACATCTTCCGGTTTCAATGTACCATCGGTGGTTTCCTTCATGATCGTCAGTAAATCACTCTTTAACAAAGGTAATACGACTTGAGTCTCAGGATCCCCGAAACGACAGTTATACTCAATGACCTTGGGACCATCTTTCGTAAGCATCAAGCTGAAATACAGACAACCACGGAACTCCCGTCCCTCTGCGGCCATTGCCCGGATCGTCGGCAGGAAGATGGTATTCATGCATTCCTCAGCGATCTCCGGGGTATAGAAGGGATTCGGGGCAATCGTACCCATACCGCCTGTATTGGCGCCTTCGTCATTATCCAGAGCACGCTTATGATCCATGGAGGATACCATCGGCACCAATGTCTTACCATCGGTAAAACTCAGTACGGATACCTCCGGACCTTCCAGGAACTCTTCGATGACCACGGTACTTCCGGCATCTCCGAAAGCTTTGTCCTGCATCATGGAACACACGGCATCTCTGGCTTCTTCACGTGTTTTGGCGATGACCACACCCTTACCCAATGCCAGTCCGTCAGCCTTGACGACCACCGGAATCGGACAGGTGTCAATATAAGCTAAGGCTGCCTCCATTTCGCTGAAGACTTCATAGGAGGCAGTAGGTATACCATATCTGCGCATAAGATCCTTTGCGAAACTCTTGGAAGCTTCAATAACTGCGGCTTTCTTCTGCGGCCCGAAACAGGGAATACCCACGGCATTCAGGGCATCTACGGCACCCAGGGCAAGGGGATCATCCGGGGTGACGACCGCATAATCAATCTCATGTGTACGGGCAAACTCGGTGATACCTTCAATATCTGTAGCCTTGATATTTACACATTCCGCCAGATCACGCATACCGGCATTCCCCGGCAGAACATAAATGACTTCAACTTCAGGATTTTCTTTTAATTTGCGGATGATGGAGTGCTCACGGCCTCCGCTGCCGATTACGATCAGTTTCACAATACTCACCTGTATCAATGATGGAACAGACGCATGCCGGTAAAGGCCATGACGATTCCATACTTGTCTGCTGTAGCAATCACATGATCATCACGAATCGATCCGCCCGGTTCAACGATATAGGACACACCGGACTTGCGTGCTCTTTCCACATTGTCGCCAAACGGGAAGAAGGCATCCGAACCAACCGTAAGACCGGTCTGTGTAGCGATCCATGCCTGACGTTCTTCACGGGTGAGAGGTTCCGGCTGTACCTTGAATACTTTCTGCCACTCACCGTCTCTTAATACATCCTCATACTCGTCGGAGATATACACATCGATCGCGTTGTCCCTGTCTGCTCTGCGTACGGTATCGAGGAACGGTAACGCCAGGACTTTCGGATTCTGGCGGAGATACCAGTTGTCTGCTTTCTGTCCGGCAAGTCTTGTGCAGTGGATACGGCTCTGCTGGCCGGCACCGACGCCGATCGCCTGTCCGTTCTTGACATAACATACGGAATTGGACTGCGTATACTTCAGGGTGATCAGGGATACTTTCATATCGATCCTGGCTTCTTCACTGAGTTCCTTGTTTGCGGTAACGATGTTGGTGAAGATCTCATCTGTGATCTTGTAGTTGTTATGACCTTGTTCAAAGGTGATGCCGAAGACGTCCTTACATTCCTGCGGTGCCGGTTCATAATCCGGATCGATCTGTACAACGTTGTATTTACCGTTTTTCTTGGTCTTCAGGATCTCCATGGCTTCTTCGGTATATCCCGGAGCGATCACACCGTCCGATACTTCTGCTTTCAGGTATTCCGCCACGGATGCGTCACAGATGTCACTCAGCGCAGCCCAGTCCCCATAGGAAGATAATCTGTCGGTACCTCTTGCCCGGATATACGCGCAGGCAATCGGCGACAGTACCGCATCTTCTTTTACGAAATAGATCTTGCGTTCCACATCACTGAGTTCTCTGTATACGGCAGCGCCGGCAGGGGACACATGTTTAAAAGACGCTGCGGAAGGTAATCCGGTCGCTTCTTTCAGTTCTTTTACCAGCTGCCAGGAATTCAGCGCATCCAGGAAGTTGATATATCCGGGTTTACCGTTCAGTACGGTTACCGGCAGATCAGAACCATCTTTCATATAGATGCGGGAAGGCTTCTGGTTGGGATTACAGCCATACTTCAGTTCTAATTCATTCATACCTGTTACTCCTATTTGTTTTTATTGATGATTCTTTCGGATACTTCACCGCTCTGCAGATCCTTGTATCGTACATACAGAGAAATCTTGTTCGCTTCATTCAGGTGATTCCAGACCGTTTCTGTAAAGGTGTCAATATCTCCGGAGACAGCTACTCTTTCCGGTTCGCCGACAAAGGAAGGAATAGGATTGCCGTCAGTCACATAGGTATGCAGGAAGTGTCCGGTTCCTTTCAACGCAGGGAATTCAAAAGTTTCTCTGACACAAGCACTGCCCTGGGCATCTGCGGATTTCAGAATTGACATCCAATAACTGCCGTCCGCATAGACAATACCGGAAATACGAGGTGTAAAATTCGGACCGTCCGGTTCAAATTCACGGGTACGCAGAGCTTCTTCAAAGCTCTTTCCTTCTGCCAGACCGTCACGGATCGTATCTGTCTGGTTACCGTTGGTGATGATGAATGTATCCCCGTATACACGCGCAGGATGATAGATGATCAGACTGGGATCGCTGAGCAGGGATGGATCAAACGCTTCCGTACGGATTCCGTCCGGTTCTTCCGCAAAGATACGGTTACGGCTGTTAACACTGCGGCCCATGATGAAATATGCCACAACATTGTATCTGCCGTCTTCTGTGGTGCCGATGACGATTCCTCTGCCCGGATACGGATTATTCTCCAGAAGTTCCGGCAGGGAATGAACTGCATAAATATCCATGATTATTTTTCCTCACTTATTCTTTCCGCAATGAGTTCTGCGGCCTGCGGAAGGAGTATCCATTCCGCTTCTTCCATTACTCTTCTCTGCAGGATCTCCGGCGTATCTCCGTCCTGTACATAGACTGCTTTCTGCAGTAAGATGGTTCCTCCGTCCGGGATTTCATTCACAAAATGCACCGTGGCACCGGTAACCTTGACCCCTTTAGCCAGGGCAGCTTCATGTACCTTAAGACCATACATGCCTTTTCCGCAGAAGGAAGGAATCAGGGAAGGGTGAACGTTGATGATCCGTTCCGGCCATTTCCGGGTGAAATCCTCACTTAAGATATTCAGGAAGCCGGCCAGGATGATCAGATCGATCTGATGTGTACAAAGGGTATCCTGCAGTACTTCTTCAAAGCGTTCCTGGGAACCTAGTTCCTTCTTGGAGATGACACACGCTTCGATTCCGGCATTTGCGGCTCTCTGCAGGGCATAGGCAGAAGCGTTGGAAGCGACAACCAGAACGATCTCTCCGTGAGGAATCTTTCCGGCTCTTTCCGCGTTGATCAGCGCCTGGAGATTGGTTCCGCCTCCGGAGACCAGTACCGCGATCCTTGTCTTTACTGACATAAGATCACTTTCTCTTCATTATTCTTGATGATCCGGCCGAGGGGGTAAGCATCGATACCGTGGAAGATCAGGGACCATACCGCATCCTTGGCAGTCTCTTCACTGACGATCATGATCATGCCTACACCCATATTAAAGGTATTGAACATGTCTCTTTCCGGGATATCTCCCTTTTCCTGAAGGAGGCGGAAGATCGGGAGTACACGGATCTTATTCTGGTCGATCTCTGCGCAGAGACCATCCGGAATCGCCCGCGGTACATTCTCATAGAAACCGCCGCCGGTAATATGACTGATTCCGTGCACTTCTGCGGCTTTGATCGTTTCCAGCACCGGCTTAACGTATAACTGTGTCGGGCGCAGTAAAGCCTCACCGAGAGATTCTCCGATTTCTTCGTAGTATTCATTGAGATCACAGTTCTCCACGTCAAAGACTTTACGGACAAGAGAGAACCCGTTGGAATGAACACCGGTAGAGGGAAGGGCAATCACCACATCACCTTCACGGACATTTTCCGGGGTAATGATATTCTTCTTGTCCACGGCACCGACCGCGAATCCTGCGACGTCATAATCGTCTTCTTTCATGATTCCGGGATGTTCCGCGGTTTCCCCGCCGATTAACGCACAGCCGGATTCCACGCATCCCTGGGCAACGCCGGCAACGATATCCGCGACCTTTTCCGGTTCGTTCTTCCCGATGGCGATATAGTCCAGGAAGAACAGGGGCTTCGCGCCGCAGCAGATGATATCGTTGACACACATCGCCACACAGTCAATACCAATCGTGTCCTGCTTGTTCAGAATCTGTGCTATACGCAGTTTCGTGCCTACACCATCGGTTCCGGACACCAGTACAGGTTCTTCCATACCACTGAGATCCGGCGCAAACAGACCGCCGAAACCGCCGATATCAGAAACAACCCCGGGAATAAAAGTGCGCTGAACATGTTTCTTCATCAGGCGTACGCCTTCATATCCGGCCTCAATATCAACTCCGGCTGCCGCATAGGAAGCAGAATGAGATTTTGTCATAATTATTCCTTTCCGGTCCAGCAGTATGTGCAGACCTGCGAACGGTCAATACCGATCGCTTCCAGTAACTGATCCAGATTCTGATACCCGAGACTCGCAAACCCTAGCTTCTCCGCGATCGTATGAAGCAGGCACTTGCCACGTTCGGTTCTGGCATCAGCGTATTCTTCGAGATGTTTCTGTCCTTCGTCTCCTTCGATTTCCTGGACCATCCGGCGCGCCAGCAGATCCATTTCCGAATTTGCTCTGGAGAAATTCAGATACTTACAACTGTACATGATCGGCGGACAGGCGGAACGCATGTGTACTTCCGCAGCCCCGTTCTCATACAGAAAATCCACAGTTTCTCTCAGCTGTGTTCCGCGGACGATCGAGTCATCGATCAGTAAGATTTTCTTATTTTTGATCAATTCCGTAACCGGAATCTGTTTCATATGCGCAACCTGGTCTCTTACTGCCTGGTTGGAAGGCATGAAGGAACGCGGCCATGTCGGCGTATACTTCACAAACGGACGGGCAAAGGGAATTCCCGGGAGTTTGTTGGCATATCCGATCGCGTGAGGAACACCGGAATCTGGTACGCCTGCCACATAGTCTACATCCGGCAGGGTGCCGTTTTTCAGTTCAGATTCTGCCATCAGTTCGCCGTTGCGGTAACGCATGATTTCGACATTACTGCCTTCATAGGTAGAATTCGGATAACCATAATAAGACCACAGGAAAGCGCAGATCCGCATCTCGCTGAGACGTTCCGAGAGTGTCTCGTAGGAGTCTGCGGTCAGTTTTACGATCTCTCCCGGACCAAGTTCATACTCGTCGTGATAACCGAGTTTCTGGTACGCGAAAGACTCGAAGGATACGCAGTATCCGTCATCGTTCTTTCCAATCAGTACAGGACATCTGCCCATACGGTCTCTGGCCGTGATTAAAGCGCCGCCTTCCAGGAGGATCAGGATCATCATGGATCCTTCGATCTTTTCCTGGGCACTGCGGATACCGGAGACGATATCATTTTCCTTGTTTATAAGTGCGGCAGTAAGTTCGGTCATATTAATATCACCGTTACTCTTTGCCATAAACTGATGACCCTGGTCACTGAAATACGTACGGATCAGTTCATCAGCGTTGTTAATTGCACCGACAGTAGAGATGGCATACAGACCTAGATGAGATCTGACCAGCAGCGGCTGAGGATCCGCGTCACTGATACAGCCTATACCGGAATTGCCGGTGTATTTCTGTACATCATTTTCAAATTTTGTCCGGAAGGGTGAATTATTGATGTGGTGGATCTGCCGCTGAAATCCCACAACGTCGTCGAAATAGCAGAGACCTGCCTGCTTGGTTCCGAGATGAGAGTGGTAATCGACACCAAAGAACGTGTCTAGAACTACATCGTGGTGGGAAACGGCTCCGAAGAACCCGCCCATATTACTTGAAGAACAGCTCCGATAAAGTCATCGGCTGAATATATTCACCGTCTTTGTAGACACGCATGTTTCCGGACGCGATTTCATCGATCAGCATGACTTCTCCGTTGGCATCATAACCGTATTCAAACTTGATATCATACAGTTCCATACCACGGGCAGCCATTTCATCAGCGACAATCTTGGTGATCTGCTGTGTCATGGTCTTGATGGTCTCATACTGTTCCGGAGTCATGACGCCGAGAACTTCAAGACCGTCTCTGGTTACCAGCGGATCGCCCTTCTCATCGTTTTTAAAGGTCATTTCCACATAGGAAGGGAGTACGGCGGCTTCTTCCACATAGTCACCGTAACGGCGCAGGAAGCTTCCTACAGCGCGCAGACGGCAGATGACTTCCAGACCCTTGCCGAATACCTTTGCGGGCAGAACTTCCATAGTTGTATTGTTCAGGTCAGCAGAGACAAAGTGTGTGCGGATACCAGCTGCGTTGATCTTTTCAAAGAAATAGATCGACATTCTGAGGTTGACATCACCGACACCTTCGATTGTCAGACCAACCTGGTTCATTCCCGGATCAAACACACCGTCTGCGCCGGTAACGTCATCTTTGAACTTCAACAGATAGTGTCCGTTCTCGAGTTCGTAAACATTCTTTGTCTTGCCTGTGTAAACTAATTTCATAAGTGCCTCCTTCATTTATATCTCGCGCGGATTTCTTCATCTGCTTTGAGAACATCGTTTTTGTTTGCGGTACGTGCCTGGTCAAGTTTCCGGGCCAGTTCTGTGTCTTCTACAGCCATGATCTGGATTGCGAGAATTGCGGCGTTCTTGGCTCCGTCAATGGCAACAGTGGCTACCGGGATCCCGGAAGGCATCATCACCGTGGACAGCAGGGCGTCCATACCGTCAGAACCGGCAGAACGGCAGGGAATACCGATTACCGGAAGGGTGGTGTTTGCGGCCAGTGCTCCGGCCAGGTGTGCGGCCATGCCTGCAGCTGCGATCAATACAGAAAAACCGCTCTCTCTGGCTGACGCAGCAAATGCGCTTGCTTCAGCGGGACAGCGGTGTGCGGATAATACGCGTACTTCAAATGGTACAGAGTATTCCTGTAATACTCCGATTGCTTTTTCAACAATAGGAAGATCACTCTTGCTTCCCATCACGATGCCGACTTTTTTCATACTGTTTCCTCCTGCAGAAAAACCTTGATTAACTGCCCAGGCGGTCGGCGAATGACATACGGTTCCCTGTAGTTGATCCACTTCCGCCAGTTGCCGTACGTATCATTAACGGAGATATTCTAACAAAGCGTATGGTGGTAGTCAAACACTTTCCGTACATCTCTGAAATGAATGCGCTTCCATCCGTTTATACCGGAATTCATCTTTATTATATATGTTTATCAGCGGATAAGATAGCAGAATCCGTGGCTGACCGGAAGTCAGAAATATTTCATAAAATTTCCTTTTTCAGGCATTACCCGGGGAAATAATTTCGAAAATCGCGATAATAAAAGGCTTACAAAAAGGAAATAGTTGGAAATCAAATCATTTCCCGGATTTGTGAAAAGAATACCCTGAAATCTGCAATTGACATCAGTAAAAAGAGGCGTAATATATGTTGTGCACGGCGTTAGTTGACAATCCAACCATTGGGGGTTGTTTTATATCTGAGGCAGGAAAATCCGTGCGGTAAAGGAGGCCTATGAACGGTAATTATCTGACCAATATATCCATACTTTATCGGAATACACAGAAGTTCTTTGATAAGGTCCTGAGTCAGTATGATATCGGTTCGGGCCAGCTTCTGTTCCTCTTCTTCATCAATGAGCATGAAGGAATCACCATGCAGGAACTGTCACAGAACGGCGAGGTGGACAAAGGTACGACGACCAAGAGTGTACAGCGTCTGATCGAACAGGGTTATGTCCAGGCAAGGACAGATGAAAATGACCGCAGGATCAAGCGTCTGTATACCACGGAAAAGGTAGCGGAAGTGATGAAGACACTCTATGAGTACCGTAAGGAACTGCGTACTGGGTTGTCTGCCGGCGTGGATTTCGAGACATTTGAGACATTGCTTGGCAAGGTCGTGGAGAATTCCCGGGCATATTCCGAGCCGGAAGAGAGGTATCCGAGGATACGGATCGCCGGACTGCAGAAGATGACTTTGCTGGATTATCCCGGTAAGGTCGCGGCGGTGATCTTCACCTCGGGATGCAACTTCAAGTGTCCGTACTGCCACAATCGTGATCTGGTCTTCGTTCCGGATAATTACGAGTTCTACCAGCCGGAGGAAGTTCTCTCCTATCTGGAAAAACGTAAGGGAATTCTGGACGGGGTATGCATCAGCGGCGGGGAACCGCTGATACAGGAGAATCTCGAGGAGTTCATTGCTGAGATCAAAAATCTCGGGTATCTGGTCAAGCTGGATACCAACGGGAACCGACCGGAGCGGTTAAAGCAGTTATGTGAGTCAGGCATGATTGATTACGTGGCCATGGATGTGAAGAACAGTCCGGAGAAGTATGCACAGACTGTCGGATTGAACAATGAAGTCTTCCGGTTGGAGAACATCAAGGAATCGGTAGCTTACCTGATGGCATCGGATATCGACTATGAGTTCCGCACTACGGTGGCGAAGGAACTGCATGAGAAGGAAGACCTGCTTACAATAGCGCGTTGGATCCGGGGTGCCAAACACTATTATCTGCAGCAATATACGGAGAGCCCGAATGTGATACAGCCGGGTTTCCACGCATATGATAACGAAGAAATGAAACAGTTGTGCAAAGCGGTGAGGGAGTTTGTTCCGTCAGCCGAACTCAGGGGATTGAAAGAGGGATAAGGATATGTACAGAGTAATTAAGAGAGATGGATCAGTTGTTGAATTCGATTTAAGCAAGATCACAAAAGCGATTCAGAAAGCGTTTGACGCATGTGAACGCAGCTATACACAGAGTGTTCTGGATCTGGTCTCACTGCGTGTTACCAGTGATTTTGAACCGAAGGTAAAGAAAGACGAAATCGGTGTGGAAGACATTCAGGACTCCGTGGAAAAGGTGCTGAGTGAAGCGGGATATTATGATGTTGCCAAGGCATATATTCTGTACCGCAGACAGCGTGAGAATGTCAGAAACATCAAGGAAACTACTCTGGACTATCAGAAAATCGTCGATGATTATCTGGATTCCCTGGACTGGAGAGTCAAGGAGAACAGTACCGTAACATATTCTGTAGGCGGTCTGATTCTTTCCAACAGCGGCGCGATTACCGCGAATTACTGGCTCAGTAAGGTCTATGACGATGAGATCGGCAATGCCCACAGAAATGCGGATATCCACATTCATGACCTGAGCATGCTGACAGGTTACTGCGCAGGATGGAGTCTGAAACAGCTGATTCAGGAAGGTCTGGGCGGGGTTCCCGGCAAGATCACCAGCGCTCCGGCAAAGCATCTGAGCACATTGTGCAACCAGATGGTCAACTTCCTGGGTATCATGCAGAACGAATGGGCAGGAGCACAGGCATTCTCCAGTTTCGATACTTATCTGGCACCGTTTGTTAAGGTTGATCATCTGTCCTATGAAGAAGTAAAACAGGATATCCAGTCATTTATCTACGGTGTGAATACACCGAGCAGATGGGGTACACAGGCTCCGTTCACCAATGTTACGCTGGACTGGACAGTACCGAATGACCTCGCGGAATTACCGGCAATTGTGGGCGGCAAGGAAATGGACTTCAAGTACAAGGACTGCAAGCCCGAGATGGATATGATCAACAAGGCATTCATTGAGATCATGATCGAAGGGGATGCCAACGGCAGAGGTTTCCAGTATCCGATTCCTACATATTCCATCACCAGAGACTTTGACTGGTCTGATACGGAGAACAACCGTCTTCTGTTTGAGATGACAGCGAAATACGGTACACCGTACTTCTCCAACTATGTCAACAGTGATATGGAACCGAGTGATGTACGTTCCATGTGCTGCCGTCTGCGTCTGGATCTGCGTGAACTGCGCAAGAAATCCGGCGGCTTCTTCGGAAGCGGCGAAAGCACCGGTTCTGTCGGTGTCGTAACCATCAACATGCCGAGAATCGCTTACCTGGCAGAAACACCGGCAGAGTTCTACAAGCGTCTGGATAAGATCATGGATCTGTCTGCACGTTCACTGAAGATCAAGAGAGATGTCATCACCAAGCTTCTGGATGCCGGCCTGTATCCGTATACAAAGAGATATCTGGGCACATTTGCCAATCACTTCAGTACGATTGGTCTTGTCGGAATGAACGAAGTAGGCTTGAATGCACGCTGGCTGCGTCAGGATCTGACTCATAAGGCTGCTCAGGACTTCACCATTGAGGTTCTGAACCACATGCGTGAGAGATTGTCCGACTACCAGGAAATGTACGGAGATCTCTACAATCTGGAAGCGACGCCGGCAGAAAGCACAAGCTACCGTCTGGCTAAGCATGATACCGAGAAATTCCCGGATATCATTACTGCCAACATGTCCGGTACACCGTACTACACGAACTCCAGTCATCTGCCGGTAGGATATACCGATGATATCTTCAGCGCTCTGGATATCGAAGATCAGTTCCAGACTCTCTATACTTCCGGTACCGTATTCCACGCGTTCCTGGGTGAGAGATTAAGTGATTGGAAATCCGCATCCATGCTGGTACGCAAGATTGCGGAGAATTATAAGCTTCCGTATTATACGATGAGTCCTACCTATTCCGTATGTGCTGATGATGGATATATCGTCGGCGAAGTCTGGAAGTGCCCGAAGTGCGGCAAGGAGACCGAAGTATACTCCAGAATTACCGGTTACTATCGCCCGGTGAAGAACTGGAATGCCGGCAAGTCCCAGGAGTTCAAGGACAGACGTACCTATGTGGTCGAAGAGATGTCTCCGGACAACAAAAAATCCAATTGGGCCGCAAGAACTCCGGTCAGCGATATCCGTGAGAAACAGGCAGTCAGATTAGAACCTCAGACGACTGTTGAAGCGGAACCGAAAGTTCTTGAAGTAACGACTTTATCGGATACAATTCCGACAATCTACGTCAAGGATCACTGCCCGAAGTGTAAAGGCGCAGAACAGCGCTTCAAGCTTGCCAACATCAAGTTTGAAACGGTCAACTGTTCCGAACATATGGATATTGCCCGTGAGCTTGGCATTACCCAGACGCCAACCATCATCGATCCTAACGGAACGAGATATGTCGGCGATACGGCGGCAGCAGATTGGATCAAGGCGCATAAGACGCTCAACTGATGAAACAAATAGAACCATGCGGATATGCATGGTTCTCTTATCCATAGAAGGAGAACAGACATGTTTGATATGATCATCGTCGGCGGCGGGCCGGCAGGCCTTACCGCTGCTGTATACGGAAGAAGAAACGGAAGAAGCGTTCTGGTAATTGAGAAGAGCGTCTTCGGCGGCCAGATCGTCAATACGCCAAACGTGGAGAATATTCCCGGTTTCGCATCCATCAGCGGAGATACCTTCGCAGATCAGTTACTGGAGCAGGCACTCGGACAAGGCGCGGAAGTTACTTTGGAAAATGTGATCAGCGCAGAAAAAAAGGACAATGTCTTCTTTGTACGAACAGAAGAGGGAAGCATGTATGAAGGAAGAAGCCTTATTCTTGCGTCAGGCACCACCCACAGAACACTGGGACTGCCGGGAGAAGAGGATCTGATTGGTAACGGCATTCACTTCTGTGCGGTATGTGACGGTGATCTTTACCGTGATAAGAATGTGGTGGTGATCGGCGGTGGTAATTCCGCTTTCGTGGAAGCCAATACATTGGTCAATATCGCCGGAAAGCTGACCATCCTGCAGGATCTGCCGGTATTTACCGCAGACGCAAAGTCACAGGAGATGTTATTTGCCAACCATAACGTAGAAACCCATCTTTCAGCTAAAGTTACAGGATACGTTACGGAAGAAGGAAAACTGAAAGGTGTAACATATATTGAAAACGGTCAGGAGAAGAGAATAGACTGCGACGGAGTATTCCTTGCGGTAGGACTGATCCCGAATAATCATTCCTTTGCCCATCTGGCTGAGTTGGACAGCCGGGGATACTTCGACTCTGATGAAAGCGGAATTACACATACAGAAGGGGTATTCGTTGCGGGAGATTGCCGGACAAAGACACTGAGACAAGTCGCGACTGCTTGTTCAGACGGGGCTAATGCCGCAATCAACGCAAGTAACTATCTTTCCAAGTAAGTCCAAACAAGAATTTCTTATCAGTATTCGTTATATTAATGAACATCAGAGTATGAATTAATGAGGAGAATTACATATGATTGTTATAAAGAGAAGTGGTGAGGAAGTCACCTTCGATTCAAGCAAGATCGAGAATGCCGTACGTAAGGCAAATGCCGCAACCATTGAAACCGACCGGATGGATGAAGAAACCATTCAGATCATCACCCGTACGGTAACGGATCAGTGCAGTGAGTTCAGCCGTGCGGTATCCGTAGAAGAAATACAGGATATGGTGGAAACTGCCATCATGGCAGAAAGAGCTTTCCAGGTAGCGCATAACTATATTACCTATCGTTATGAAAGAGCACTGGTAAGAAAAGCCAATACAACGGATAAGCAGATTCTGAGTCTGATCGGACGATATAACGAAGAAGCCAAGCAGGAGAACTCAAACAAGAATCCTACGGTCAACAGTACACAGCGTGACTACATGGCTGGTGAAGTATCCAAGGATATCACCAGAAGATTCCTGTTGCCGGCAGATATCTGGGATGCGCATGAAAAGGGTATCATTCACTTCCATGACGCCGATTACTTTGCACAGCCGATGTATAACTGCTGTCTGGTGAATCTGGAAGATATGTTGCAGAACGGAACTGTCATCAGTGAGACGATGATTGAGAAACCGCATAGTTTTGCGACTGCCTGCAATATCGCGACACAGATCATTGCCCAGGTAGCTTCCAACCAATACGGTGGACAGACCATTACCCTGTCTCATCTAGCACCGTTTGTGGAAGTCAGCCGCCAGAAACACCGCAAGAATGTAGAAGAAGAACTGGCAGAAGCAGGTATTACTGCGGATCCGGAGAAGATCGCCAAGATTGCGGAAGAGCGTGTACACAAGGAAATCGTTACCGGTGTACAGACGATCCAATACCAGATCATTACCTTGATGACAACCAACGGACAGGCACCGTTTGTGACTGTATACATGTATCTGGATGAAGTGCCGGAAGGACAGACCAGAGATGACCTGGCAATGATCATCGAAGAGACACTGAGACAGCGTATTCAGGGTGTCAAGAATGAAAAGGGTGTATATATTACACCGGCATTCCCGAAACTGATCTATGTCCTGGATGAAGACAACATTCACAATGACAGTAAATACTATGAACTGACAAAACTTGCGGCACAGTGCACAGCCAAGAGAATGGTCCCGGACTATATTTCCGCAAAACTGATGAGAGAGCTGAAAGGCGATGTCTACGGCTGTATGGGATGTCGCTCCTTCCTGACTCCGGATCGTTTCACCGATACAGGTACCTTCGGTAATCCGGAGAATGCGGGCAACTTCAAACCTGGTGTACATAAGTACTACGGAAGATTCAACCAGGGTGTAGTCACCATCAATCTGGTGGATGTCGCATGTTCCAGTGAAGGTAATATGGAGAAGTTCTGGGAGATCATGAATGAGAGACTGGATCTCTGCCACAGAGCTCTGCGTATCCGTCATGAACATCTGCTTGGAACACCGAGTGATGTCGCCCCGATTCTCTGGCAGAACGGAGCGATTGCCCGTCTGAAGAAGGGTGAAGTCATTGACCCGTTACTGTATAACGGTTATTCCACGATTTCTTTGGGTTATGCCGGTCTGGCAGAATGTGTATGGCGTATGCTTGGCGTAAGTCATACTTCTGAAGAAGGCATGAAGTTCGGTCTGGAAGTCATGCAGGCACTGAATGACGCATGTACAACATGGAAGAAAGCCGAGAATATTGATTACTCTGTATACGGTACACCGATTGAATCCACGACATATAAGTTTGCGAAATGTCTGCAGGAGAGATTCGGTATTATCGAACATGTGACAGATAAGAATTATATTACCAACTCCTATCACATCCACGTGACAGAAGATATCAACGCGTTTGATAAACTGACCAAGGAAGCGAAGTTCCAGCAGTTATCTCCGGGCGGAGCGATCTCCTACGTTGAAGTACCGAACATGCAGAATAACATTCAGGCTGTTCTGGCACTGATGAAGCATATCTATAAGACCATCATGTATGCGGAACTCAATACCAAGAGTGATTTCTGCCAGGTTTGCGGATATGACGGAGAAATCCAGATCGTGGAAGACGAACACGGTAAACTGATCTGGAGATGCCCGAACTGTGGCAATACAGACCAGGATAAGATGAATGTCGCAAGACGTACCTGCGGGTATATCGGAACACAGTTCTGGAACCAGGGACGTACGCAGGAGATTAAAGAGAGAGTCCTGCATCTCTAAGATGTAAGTACAGTCAGTGAACGATAGAGGTCGTCAAAAGACGGCCTTTTTCGTTATTAGTGTGAAAAAAGAATACAGTTTATCCGTTTTTGTAACAATAAAGCAACTCTCTCGGCACTTCTCTCTTGGATACGATATACTGATGTCAAACAAGACATTTTTTGTATCATACATCAGGAAATTTACATACTGTATTTTAGGAGGCTTAGTCTATGAGCAAGGTTTTAAAACATATACTGGCTGTGATTCTGGCATTGCAGACATCACTGTACGGTATGTCAACGTTCATCCATGCCGAAGAACCGGAAGAAGAACCGGAATATACGGCAGAAACGATCCTGGAAGAGGAAGAAGAAACGCATCTGGAAGAAGAACCGGAGGAAGAAGAGAACGTCATTGAAATCACTCAGGAAGAAGAACCGGAAGAATCCGAAGAACCTGAGGAAACCGTGATACAGGAAGAAGAACCTCCGGTAACGGAAGAACCGGAAGAGACACCGGAAGTCACAGAACCTGAACCGGAACAACCGGTAATCATTACAGGTCAAGATATTCGTGGTATCGGGGACGGCTGGATCAACGGTGTTCCCAGAGCCCATGTGGGTTATGTCTATGTGAGCGGAATCCGGTGGAAGATCATCGGTGGTAACGAATGGGAATGGCTTCTGCTCTCGTATTCGACATTGGGCGGGCCGAAAAACTGGCAAAACGCTTATAACTACTGTAATACAGTATATGAAGGCTTCTCACCGCTTGAGAAAATCGCCGTGGTCCCTACAACCAAGGCGGATAATGATGAAGTGTCAGTACTGAATAACGCTACGCTGTTTCTTCTCTCATTAGAAGAAGTGCAGTACTATTTACCCAACTACAGTGACAGGGTAACCGGTCCTGATAAAGACGATAACGATCAGCGGCGTTCTTGGTGGACACGCGCATATGCATATATTCCTTATGGCCAAAATAATGACGGGAGATACTTTATATACAGTGACGGTGCGGAGGGTTATACTTACCCCTATATGGGAACCAGTACTGCTTCACGTCCTGCTTTTCAGTTTGATTACAGAGGTGTTCTCTTTAAATTTGCTGCCGAAGGGCCAAAAGCACAGGAGCCTGAAGGGAACTCAGATTTCGGTAAGATTATATCTACCAGTGAAAACGGGTTCAGGCTGACAATGAAAGATACCTTATCAAACAGTCCCCGCAGGGACTTCCAAGCTCATATTAATCTTACAGATAGTATAAGAGTAGCTCCCGGAGAAAGCCTTACGGTGAGTTATCAAGGTGCAGCAGAAGGTGATGCTATTTCCGCACTGATCTGTCAGGGTGAAAATAACCTGTATTACGCTACCACCGAACAAAACGCGTATGGCAAATGGACGATGACGATACCAGAGTCAATCCATTCCGGAAACTATACGATCAAGGTATTCTGCGAACAACAGAACGGAGATTATCAGACGGACTACGCCAGTCCGGTTTCGGAAATATCTCTGGAAGTGCCGTCGCAATGGGAACTGCTTCAGGATGAGATCAATGAAGGCGGCCTGATCACACTTGAGCGTGATTATATAGCGGAAGAAGAAGATACAGCACTGGTTATTCCCGCAGAGACAGAAGTCACCCTCAACCTGAACGGACATACACTGGACAGGGGATTAGATACAGAGGAAGCAGACGGAAACATCATCACCAACCACGGTACACTGACTATCACAGGCAGCGGTACGCTCACCGGGGCATATAACACAGGCAGCGGCGGTGCGATCTACAATGATGGTTACCTCGCGATTCATGGCGGCAACTATACCGGGAACAGGGCTAAAGAAGCAGGTGCTGTACATAATGTGCCGGATGCGGTATTGGTCGTCACCGGAGGAAACTTCTCGGATAACAACGTTATAACGTTCGGCGGCGGTGCTTTCGTCAACTACGGAACGATGTACATGGAAGGCGGTACGATCAGCGGAAACTACGTGCCTGGGAACGGCGGAGGTATCTGGACCAGAGGTACTCTGACTGTGACCGGCGGTACTATCACAGGGAATACTGCCGAAGGATACGGCGGAGGGATCAACTGGAACGGCGGTACGGTCGCCATGGCAGGTGCTCCGGTAATTACGGACAATTATTCCGGCAGCGAACTCAGTGATGTGTATATCCCGAGCGGGAAGAGAATTGAGATCAGCGGACCGCTGGACAGCGATGCGCGTATTGGTATCAGGCACGCAGCTACTCCCACCGTATGGAGTACCGTTGTGTTTACCACAGGATTAGACGGAAACGGTACAGAGAAGAGCTTCTTCAGTGATATAGATTCTATTTCGGTTTCCCGGGATCTGCGTGGTGAAGCTGCGCTGGTGCCTTACGCGTCAATCACAATGGAACAGGATTATCTGGCTCTTAAGACAGGAGAAACCGGTGTGCAGATCGTTGTGGCAACGGAACCGGAAGACTGGGCAGAGAATCTGCAGTGGCGCATTGAAGACGCGGACGGGAATGTCAGTACGCTGATTACTGTAGACGGAGAAGGCAACGTGACTGCGGGATCCGAGCCGGGAACTGCCTGGGCAGTTGCGCAGGTCGTTCAAAACGGTGTTGTGCTGGCAGAGGCACGGTGTCGTATAGATGTAGTGAAGGGCGAAGGAGAAGTATTTGAGGAAGGAACATTCAGCGGTCTGAGACTGCTTGATACGAAGGCGACCATCGAACTATACAAGACTGCATATACACGGATTAAGATCCTGCCGGAGTTTGAACAGAACAACGTGACATTCAATAATTCGGGGCCGAATCATGAAGATACCGGGGCAACGCTCATCGAGGCAAAATTTGAAGATATAGCGTTAAACAGGATTTTCTATCTGCATATTATCGATGACCGGACACTGGAGATCATCCCTACATGGGAAGCCTTGGCAGGGAAAGTCGAAGTGAAGAGCAGTTATACTTCTGAGGTCAGAGTATATGTGAACGGACAGTGGACTCTGACAAGCAACAAGATCACACTCACGATCAAGAAGAATATGCCGAAGATCAAGGCGAAGGCAATTACCTTGAACAGCTATGCGCCTGGTATGGATGTACAGCAGATCAAGTTCACCGGGGGAACTGTATTGGCTGGAAATGCTTTCCCGGATCCGGACAAGAGCAATCCGGGTTGGTTGGGTTTTGACAGAGACTCCGGTACAGTAACATACACCGGAGAAGCAGGCAAAACACAGAAAAAAACGACTCTGTATCTGAAGGTAGAGCCAGAGGGCTGGGTTGGTACAGTGAGTGTGCCGGTAACGATAAGTGTGAAGAATACAGCACCTAAAATCACATTCAAGACGAAGACACTCACAGTGAAGCCGGGAACCAGTGATATGGCATCTACCAAATATACCATTAAACCGGCAGTGTATGAGGATGCGGAAGTTAAATTCAGCAGGATCACGGAGGGCAGTGCGGCATACGAAAACGGCACGGTATTGAACGTATCCGTGGAAAACGGTGAAGTCATTGTGGTACCTGCTGCAGCGGATGGAAGTGCGCATACCTATACTGTATATTTATCCGTATATGGGAAGGAATCTTCATTCAAGGTTAAGACACTGGCAAGCAGCACAAGACCAGTTCTGAATCTTACCGCGAAAGGCACGATCGACCTGGCAGTGTATAAGAGCCCGGTGACGATCACGGCGAAGATGAAGAATATCAACACCAATCAGGTATCTTTCACGGTGGTGGATATCATAAATAAGGATGATCCTGAAACCAATTTGATAAGTAAGTTCTACATTCTCCAACAGGAAAACGTGATCACGATCACAGCAGGAAGTATATCGGAGGCAGGCACATATTATGCGACGGTATTGGCAGACTGCGGTGACTCTTTTGTGGTCAAAACCGTTAAATTTTCGGTAAAACAGTCAGCTGCTGTACCGAAGGTATCCGTGACGCTCAAGGCATCCGGAAGTATCGACGTAGTGCGTCCGCTGAGCAACGTGACACTGAAGCCGACGATCAAGAATTGTTACGAATATACACTGAACCCCTTCGATATTACCATGACGAAGACCTATGACGGCAAGACAAAGAAGAAAGTCAGTGAAGATGTGACAGGTTACTTCTATATCACAGTAGTTGACGGGAAATATGTGATCCGGCCGTTGTCTCCGGGAATGATTTCCCATGCGGATAAGTTCACGGTAAAAGCAACTGTGGAAGGTGTAACATCCAAGGCGGTTACTTTGAAGGTAGTGCAGGGCAAAGCTTCCGTGAAATTAAGTACGAAGGAAGTGACTCTGTTGAAGACAGATCGTTACAGCAGGGCTCAGGTAGATGTAGTATTGTCAGAAGCACAGCTTGGTGTGGCGAGGGTAGTGATGGTATCACCGAAGGATAAGTCAGGAAGACCGTACTTCACGCTTGCAGAACAGAACGGTACGTACGAGATCTGTTACAACGAGAATGTACTGCCGAAGGATATCGCAAAACTGAAGACAAAGACAGTAAAGCTGAAGGTCTATCTGGAAGGAAATACGACGGCAAAACCGAATGCGACACTCAGTGTGAAAGTAAAGTTCAAGTAGAAATATGAGTAAAGACTGACGTTACCTTACGGGCGGCGTCAGTTTTGTTAATATCCGGAACGTGTTTCCAGGTGCCTGAACAGATATATAATTCATATATCGGGAGGCTTGGCAATAAGGCTGCGGGCTTCCGCAGGAGATACACAAGAGGTACAAAGAATATGAACATGATCAAGGTTGCGTTATTTGATGCGAAGGCATATGATAAGCCTTCATTTGAGTATTACGGTGGGTTACATGATATACAATTCAGGTTTTGGGAAACCAAGCTGAATGAGGATACAGTGGAGCTGGCAAAAGGGTGTGACGCAGTATGTGTTTTCGTCAATGATGATGTCAATGCCAAAGTGATAGAGAAACTGTACGAGTATGGGGTGAAGCTGATTGCGTTACGTTCGGCAGGGTATAACAACGTGGATGTGCATGCGGCTTTCGGAAAGGTACATGTCGTCCATGTTCCGGCGTATTCACCATATGCTGTAGCGGAACATGCGATGGCTCTCCTGCTGACTTCAGTGCGCCGGATCCACAAGGCGTACAATCGGACACGGGAGTTTAACTTCTCTCTCAATGGTCTGACCGGATTTGATTTTCACGGCAAGACAGTGGGGGTGATCGGAACAGGCAAGATCGGACGCATTCTTATCGATATCTGCCGTGGTTTTGGTATGAAAGTCATTGCTTATGATCTCTTTCCGGCAAAAGATAGTGACATTGAATATGTGGAGTTGGATGAATTATTTGAACGTAGTGATATCATCTCTCTGCATTGCCCTTTGACGAATGAGACCAGGCATATGATCAATGACGCAGCGATTGAAAAAATGAAGAAAGGCGTGGTAATCGTCAATACTTCCCGCGGCGGATTGATTGACGCGGAGGCATTACTTAGAGGAATCAAGGCACGGAAGATTGGTGCGGCTTGCCTGGATGTTTATGAAGAGGAAGCGGATGTCTTCTTTGAGGATCGTTCCGGGCATATCCTGAATGATGATCTTCTTTCACGGCTGATCTCGATGCCGAATGTGATCGTTACTTCGCACCAGGCATTTTTGACTGAAGAAGCTCTGAATAATATAGCTGAGACGACGGTAAACAACATTCTGTCTTACTTCAATAACGACGGGGTTTGTGACAATGAACTGTGTTATCGCTGCGGAAATATCGAAAGTTGTAAAAAGGAAAGAAAAGAAAGGTGCTTCTAGAGAATCATTTTTCCGTAAGTACGTTTTTTCTGCCAGAGAAACATAGATAATAAGAGTGCAGAAGAACAGGAGGAATAATATGATGACTAAGAAGATAGAGTGCGGGTACATAGAACCTGAGGATTATATTCCTGAGGAAATTCGCAGGAAGTTAAAGATCGGAGAGTTTGCGGAGGAAGCGGAGAAAGACGATGAAGAATAACGCACGCTGGATACAACATACGCATATCTTGCGTAAAGATGAATATGAGTGTTCCGTATGCGGGTACTATACAGATAAACCGTCCGGGAAGTGTCCAAAGTGCGGCTCAAAGATGAAGGGAACCAAGGGAGATCTTACCTGGATAGATGAGATGGAAGCCGCGGATGCCATATTCAATGATCGTTAATTATAAATCCCAAGAAAACATTCCTGGATTATAATCAATACAAAGATGAGGATGAACATATGAAACAAGAATTAGCTTTTCTAAAAGAACTGACAGATCTGCGGTCTACGAGCGGAGGAGAAGAGGCTGTACGCAGTTTTCTGAAAAAGGAATTTCTGAATCTTACCGATCAGGTCGAGACGGATGGATTGGGTTCCTTGATCGCGTATGAAGGAAAGAAAGGACCGAAGATCCTGGCGGTTGGCCATATGGATGAAGTCGGTTTTATCGTCAGAGCAATCACCAAAGACGGATATATCAAGATAGCACGTTGTGGTTTCTTCTTTGAGTCCGGTGCTTTATCCCAGCACTTTATCATCAATACCGGAAAGGGAGATGTGGAAGGAATCTGTTCCCTGGGACCTGGATTTATAAGCAAGGAGTTTCCCAAGATCGAAGATCTGGTCATTGATATCGGCTGTGAAAGTGAAGAGGAAGCCAGAGAACTCGGGGTGCGGATCGGTGATCTGATCGTACCGAAAGGCGATTTCGCGGCAGTAGGAAAGCAGCAGAAATACCTCATCAACAAGGCCTGGGATAACCGGATCGGCTGTGCAGTATCTTTACGGACAATGGAGAATCTAAAGAAAAGCGGGCATCCGAATATCTTTGTCGGCGGAGGCAGCGTACAGGAGGAAGTAGGTACCCGTGGAGCTGTCACTATGGCGGATAAGGTTGGCGCGGATATTGCCTTCTCGATCGATATCGGTCCGGCAGATGATACGTATCAGGGCAATAGGGAAGAAGGCTGTCTGGGAAAGGGACCTCAGTTAACCTTTATGGACAGTGCGACGATCTCCAATCGTAAACTGCTGAAGTTTGCGGCTGAAGTTGCAGAAGAATGCGGGATTCCCTATCAGACAGTGGTCCAGAAACATGGCGGTACAGATGCTTCAGAGTTTCAGTATGCCAATGCCGGAACACCTGTACTGTTGCTGAATATACCCTGCCGCTATGCCCATACACCGACTTCGATGATCCATTATGACGATTATGTCAATGCGGTGAAACTGCTGACAGAGATAGTTAAAAGACTGGATGAAGAAAAGGTCAGGGAAATCCGTTCCTTCTGAATCCGGAGGTTAGTGTCTGGATAATATATTCTGGTAGAAACGAAGTAAAGTGAGATCATATCTCCGAACCATCCGGCTCGGAGATTTTTATATACATATACAAAAGAACCGGGAAAAATAGTTAAGGCTTTTCGAATCTGTTGATGAAGCACAGATTGTTCCCATTTTTCCCTGGGTCGATTGACAAGCGAACAATTATCAGCTAATACAATTGTGCGCAAGTAAATTGTGCGAAAGCAAAAGGAGGTGAACGCCGTGGCAAAGAATGATCATAGTTACGATATATTAAAACTGGATAATCAGGTGTGTTTTCCTCTGTATGCCTGCAGTAAAGAACTGGTAAGACAGTATACTCCTTATCTTAAGGAACTGAATCTCACCTATACCCAGTACATTGTCATGATGGTATTGTGGGAAAGAGAAACAGTGTCTTCAAGAGAACTTGCGGAATGTCTCCATCTGGATTACGGAACTCTGACTCCGGTACTGAAAAGACTGGATCAAGCTGGGTATCTTACCCGGGAAAGAGCAGAGAACGATGAGAGACAACTGACACTCACGTTGACAGAAACAGGAAGAGAACTGAAAGATAAGGCGAAAGCGATTCCTGAGGCTATTGCGAAGTGTATGGGTCTGACAATGGAGGAATTCGGTGTGTTGTACACACTGACCTATAAAGCGTTGAAAAATATGGAAGAAAAACAGTAAAGGAGGAAGTTAAAATGTCTGTTTATGATTTCACGGTAAAGGATAGAAAAGGAAATGAAATAAATCTCAGCGAGTATGCCGGAAAGGTATTACTGATTGTCAATACAGCTACAGGATGTGGATTCACCCCTCATTACGAACCGTTGGAAGCGATGTATAAGGAGTTCAAGGAACAGGGGTTTGAAATTCTTGATTTCCCCTGCAATCAGTTTGCGAATCAGGCTCCGGGATCTGAAGATGAGATCCATGAATTCTGCACAGTGAAATTCGGTACGGAATTCCCGCAGTTTGCGAAGATTGACGTAAACGGAGAGACAGCTCTTCCTCTGTTTGCCTATCTTGCGACAGAGAAGCCTTTTGAAGGATTCGGCAGCGGTCTGAAGTTTGCGATGCTCAAAAAATTCTCCAATATGAACAACAAGACATTCGGGGATAAAGCGTACATCAAGTGGAACTTCACGAAGTTCCTGGTTAATCGTCAGGGTGAAGTCGTTGCCAGATTTGAACCGACGGCAGATATGGAAGATGTACGGAAAGCAGTCGCGGAAGAACTGAAGAAGTAAATCTGTAAGATCCTGCATGATTGCGGAGATGAATAACAAAACCGGAGTGTATATTTAACAAACTCCGGTTTTTATCAGGTTCTGGGGGATTGCAGTTTATCTTATGATTCCGTTACCAAACAAAAATCTCAAGGGAAGTGAACCTTTCATGAATGATTTACGGCAGTTCCTCTGTGCATAACATTTCATGCATACGTAATTGATAATATATGTATTAGACAGCATAAATTATTATTTCTATGATTTAGGTAACAAATCGTATATGAGGTAAACAACAAATGAACACAAAACAAATGGCTTATACGGCATTGATGGCGGCGGTAATCAGTGTTTTGGCTCCAATCGCAATTGAATTATCCGGAGGGGTTCCGGTTTCTCTGGCTACGCTTGCGGTAATGCTGGCTGGAGGACTGCTCGGCAGCCGTTACGGTACTCTGGGAGCACTCATCTATATTCTTCTTGGCATGATTGGCATGCCTGTATTTGCCGGTTACAGTTCCGGCGCTCATATTGTCTTTGGTATGACCGGGGGATATATCCTCGGATATCTGCCTCTTGCGTATTGTACCGGATGGTTCGCTGAACATTACGGTTCAAATATAAAATCTTTGGTTTCCGGCACATTGCTTGGGAATTTAGTCCTGTATATTCTGGGTACTTTGTGGTTCATGGTTGTGACCAAAATGGGTCTGATAGCTTCTCTTGCGGCCTGTGTAATTCCTTTCCTGCCCGGAGATCTGCTTAAGATCGCTGTTGTATGTATACTTGTACCAAGGCTTTCCCGTTTCCTGCATCTGCAGAATAGTTAAAAAAACAGGGATTATCCTGAACAGATGATCCCTGTTTTATTTTCTCCCGAGATGTTCGATCGTTCCTGTGATCTGACTGCCTACCACGATCACTATGCCTATACATGCCAGGATAAGAAATATCCTGGAGATCGTTTTCACTGTGCCTGTGGCAGGTACTTTCGCGTGAGTTACCAGGATGACCGCAAGGTATACCAGAAACACTGCGGTATATGCCCAGTCTACACCGATCCAGGGATTACCGAAGCCGATGCCGTAGCCACTGTTAAGCATCAGGAAGAACAGAGAAAACAATACTCCGCACAAAGTGAGAATCAATGAGATGAGTTTTCCTTTTTTGCGTACAATACAGATGATGTTGACAATGACCGGAGATAAGGGAATCAAAAGATATAACGCACCCATGGTCTGGTCCTCCCGTGTTTCTAATACTATACATTATCCGGTACGTACAGAGAATACAAAATGTATATTTGCGTGGAATCACATATAATATTCTTATACCGGAAGGGGAAGTAATGCATGACCATGAAGATCGATTATCTGGGACACAGCGGGTTCTTTGTTGAAACAGATCGCGTTTTCCTGTTGTTTGATTACTACCGCGGCAATCTTTCCTTTGTGCGTAAGCTTACGCAGGATAAACCGCTGTTCGTGTTTGCCAGCCATGTACACGCAGATCACTACAACCCGAAGATCTTTTCGCTGAGAGAGATCCATCCGCGGACAAAATACATCTTATCCTTTGATATCCGGGGAAATAGGAATGTACCGGAGAATTGCGATGTGCAGTATCTGGATGCGGACCAGACATATACGATTGAGGAACTGGGTACGGTAGAAACCCTGCTTTCCACCGATGAAGGAGTTGCCTATCTTGTTGAAACCGGAGATGTGACTTTGTTCCATGCGGGTGATCTTCACTGGTGGGACTGGCCGGGAGAAGATCCGGAATGGCTTGCGGAACAGGAAAGGGTATTCTGCGGAGAGATCCGTAAGCTGGCAGATAAAAAGATCGATGTGGCATTCGCAGTTCTGGATGACCGTCTGGAGGGGAATTATGCCAGAGGTATGGAGTATTTCCTGTCGGTCTGTCATCCCCGCTATGTACTGCCGATGCATTTCTGGAAAGATCGCAGTATTATTGAACGCTTCAAGGCTCTTCCCTGTATGCAGAAAACGGAAACAGTTCTGCTCGATACAGTCAGAGAGAATCACTGGGAAATATAACAGGAGGTTATTATATGAAATTCAAGATGGTCCACGAAAACTACAATATCACTGATCTGGAGAGATCTCTGGCATTCTACGAACAAGCTCTTGGTCTGAAGGAAAAACGCCGTAAGACCGCCAAAGACGGATCGTTTATTATTGTCTATATCGGTAATGAAAACAGTGAGTTTGAACTGGAACTGACCTGGCTGAAGGATCATCCGCAGCCGTATGATATCGGTGAAGAAGAGTTCCATCTGGCCTTCCAGACCGATGATTTTGAAGCAGCGCATGCCTTACATGAGAAGATGGGATGTATATGTTTTGAGAATCATGCGATGGGAATCTACTTTATCCAGGATCCGGATGGATACTGGCTGGAAGTTGTACCGACAAGATAAATAGATTACCTGGTACTACGGGGGATAAGGAGTGTAGAGGACACACTCCTTTTTCGTGGTATACAAGACGGATTGACACTTCCTGCAGTGTATCATATAGGGTATAATCATAAATGTAGTATTTATGAGTTACATCGTTTTAATCATACGGAGAAGGAGTGCCACTATGAAACGATTTTTGAGTATGCTTCTGTCCTTTTTTATGTTGCTCAGCGGTATGGAAAGCGTATCTATCAGGGTCCGTGCCGAAGAGAACAACGGTGAAACGGAACAACCCGGTATAGAAGTTGCAGAAACCGAAGAAAGACTGCAGGAAAAAGAACCTGCGGAAGAGATCTTTGTTGAAACTGAAGAAGAGGAAGAAATAACTGTAGAAGATTTACCGGAGGAGGGAGTTCCTGCGGAAGAATCGGAAACAGAGGAAGAGTTTGCCAAATCCATGGAAGAAGAACAGGTAGTGACCGTCACTTACGACCTTCCCGAGGGAGTTACTATGGAAATCGACGGACAGACAGTTACAGGTGCTTATACCTACACAGTTACTGATTTTGATGGAGAAATCCGTATGCCTGATTCTGTTCCCGAAAAGGATGGATATATATTCAAAACTTGGGTTGTGAAAGCGAACGGGTATGATCAGGGTAGTGTGGAAGCAGATGAAGGAGTTTATCTGGGTTATATTACCGATAATGAGTGGCATGAATTTGGCTATGAAAACATAA
Source organism: Solobacterium sp. (assembly GCA_017512555.1). Lineage (GTDB taxonomy): Bacteria > Bacillota_I > Bacilli_A > Erysipelotrichales > Erysipelotrichaceae > Bulleidia. Next base: position 33,110 of record JAFWFE010000039.1, read on the forward strand.
TCGTAATTTGTGTGCCTCAATTCAATCAGATGCTGACTTTCTCGATAGCATATCATCTGAATATGGAAGGAGCCATACTTGGTGATTCGTCAGAGGCAGTCATTACCCACAGTTATGAAAATATTGTTGAAAACGATTTCGATTTCCCAAGACCATACAAAGAAGGAAAAGAATATCTCGGCTGGGCGTTTGAAGAAACTGCTTCAACACCAATTAATAACAGTGATCTGTTCAGTTTTCTTGAAACAGTGAATACAACCATTGACCTGTACGCTGTATGGGATGAACCGGCACCTCAGGAACAGACATATACAGTGATCTATAATCTTAACGGCGGAACGCTTACTGTTAATGGTACTCAGTATACGGAAACGTATACTGAAGAAGTAGAAGCAGGTACAACATACGAGCTGCAGGGAGATATTGTCAGGGAAGGTTATACTTTCGATAATTATGATCTGGAGATCTCCGGAAATACATTTGGAACTATCCAACCGGGAGACCCTCTTGAAAATTATGATATATATCCGGAAGCCGGCGATACTCTTACGGCAAATGCCAGATGGTGGCAGAACCTTGATTTTACCATCCGCTATGTGATAAATCTTGAGTCTGCTGTATTTGCGGAGACCGGGAACAATGAAGATATCATAGTGGAAAAGAACACTTCCTACTTTAAACTGGATGGAGCTACTCCGTCTAATGTGCCTTGGCACTTTACAGGTCTGTGGGGATTTACACCTGAAGATACTTCCGGTGTGAGCCTGGATGAGATCAGAGAAAGAGTCCAGAATGGTGAAACAGAAATTACTCTGTATGCCATTTGGAAAGATTTTGACCACTTGATCGTCTACTATCAGAGTGCGGAAGATGCGCTGATTGTCCCGGGAGATCCTGAATTGGATTTCTATGGCGTGGGATACATGAATGAGGATACGGTTGTCATAAACCTGGATGTAATCAGAGAGGGATACACACTTCTGGGCTGGGCAATATCACCGGATTCAACAGAAGTTGTATTTACAAACGGACAGGAACTTGGTACATACTTCGATAATTACAGTGCCAAATACCTGCGTCTGTATGCGGTATGGTCGGAAGATGCTGAAGAATATACGCTGAATTTCCATGTCAACAGCGGTGAGATTGCAGGACACCCCGCAAACAAGAACGGTGTGGCAACCTTCGCAGTTACGGCTGCGGAATTCGGTAATATCCTTCCTGTACGCAATGGATATACTTTTACTGGATGGTATAGTGACAGTAAACTGAAGAAACAGGTTACACCGGAAGATTTTGCGGCAGATCCGAAGAATATGACTCTCTATGCAGGATGGACCGGTAATACTTATTATGTGATTCTCCACGCCAACAGTGAGAATGCACATTTCATTGTGGATGATGTCTCTGCAGGTGGCCAGGTGGAAACAGAGTCTGACTACATAAGTGTTGTTTTTGGCAAAGAATCTGTCATTACATCAAAACCTGTACGTGTTGGATTTACCTTCAAGGGTTGGGCAACAACTCCTGAATCTACGGACATTGTCTATAAGAACGGCACGAAGTATAAGGCATTTGCGAAAGCACCGGAAAATAACAGTTGTGTCGATCTGTACGCAGTCTGGAGTAGGAATACATACAAGATCACCTATAACCTCAAGGGCGGCTCGATTGAAGGACTGCCGGTGAAGAAGAATGTGTCTACAGAGACCTATAACGTGGAAGAGATCACAACGATCAAGACACCAGCCAGAAATGGATATAACTTTGCCGGATGGTACACGGATTCGAAGTGTAAGAAGGAATATGATGTTACTTCCTTTGATCCGGAGAATGCTCCTGCGAATCTGACATTGTACGCGAAGTGGACAGCGAAGTCTTATACAATTCATTTTGACCCAAATATCCGTGACGATTTTTACAATTTGTATGAAGTATTATCTCCTGCACTTGAAAAGGACGAAGACGGAAATGGTATGCTTGACGGATTTGTCTATGACAAATCCAAAAAAATGACAGTCAAAGCAAAGAATAATGGTTATAAATTCCTTGGTTGGTCCAGAGACCCGGAAGCCACAAAAGCAACATATCAAGCAGGGAAGAGTTATAAGAACTATTCTCCGGATGGTGAGGATGTCACATTGTATGCAGTATGGAAATTAAATACTTATACGATGAAACTGTATGTGAACGGAGGCCAATATAACTATGATGCTCTGAATGGACAGGGTATACCAATCGCGCCTATTCCAGTGAAGAATGGCGTGGTCAGTTCAAAGTATACAATAGAAGACACCGATCCTCTTTATCTTGTTATTATTCCAACATGGGGTGATAAGGAATTATCAAAGAAAGGATATACTTTTGGGGGTTGGTACACAGATAAAAAACTGAAAAAAGCTTTTGATCCTGATAGTCTTTACACCGATGGTTTTAAAAACCTCACTTTATATGCTAAGTGGATTCCTAATAAATACACAGTAAGACTACATTTAGGAGATGGTTGGGTATTCTTAAGTGCAGATGAAGGCCCTTTATTTCCAGAAGAAGGAGATTATGTTGAGTTTGAAGCATCTTATAATAAAAAGCGAACAGCACGAAAAGTCGTGCCATTAAACACAGGTTACACTTTCCTTGGTTGGGCAATATCTGAAGAAGAGGCGGAAGAAGGCATAGTTATATATAAGTATGGGGTAAAATACAAATCTTTCGCTAAGATATATGATGATAACCCTGAAGATGGCGATATCGTTGATCTGTATCCCGTTTATCGTATAACAACTTATACTGCGAAATTAGTTTTAAATGGCGGGAAAATAGATGGATTAACTGCGAAGAATGGAAAAGCTTCCTTTAAATTCGACATAAATAGTTTTGATGAAATGTTTGGTCAGTATGTTTTCAACGCTGATGTAATCTCACGTAAAGGTTATACATTTGCGGGTTGGTACAGAAATAGTAAATTCCAAAAGTGGTCTTTATATTATGATCCGGCAGATGGTGATATCCCATACTCCATATATGGTGATATAACTTTTTACGCAAAATGGATAAAAGATTAGTTATCTCTGAAGAAAAGAGTTAACAAGGTTATATTCATAAGTAAAGGGAGGTTCACGTGAAGTGAACCTCCCTTTCGTTAATCTAACCTTGAGGGTTCACCTCAATGTGATACTGTCTGGTCTTTGTTTGTTTATACGCTGATACAAAACCCACCGATATCATTCCTTCTATAGAAACAGGAACCTGTTCACATCAATATCAACCAATTTCACTATTACTGTGAAACAATATTATGTTTTCTACATTGCTTATCCTGAAGGTGTGATATTGCCTGCCTTCATGGGAAGGGAATTCTGCCGGAGCAACTACCATTTCTTTCTGAGAAAAGGTAATATATATCATGTGAAAGGTTCTGAATGTGAAAAGTAATAAACTTTCATCTGCACATCTGATCCCGCTGAGTTTCCTTGGCGCAATCCTGATTGGGACGATATTACTGATGTGTCCGTTTGCGTCGGCGAATGGTACGGCAACACCATTTCTGACCGCATTGTTTACGTCAACGACATCCGTATGTGTAACGGGTCTGGTGGTTGTGGATACCTATAGTCATTGGAGTATTCTGGGTCAATTCGTGATCCTGATTCTGATTCAGATCGGTGGTCTTGGCATCATTACAATATTGTCCCTGTTGATGGTCATCACAAGAAAGAAGTTCTCGCTGGGGGACAGAATCATGTTGCAGGATGCGCTGAATCTGAATTCCCGGTCGGGAGTACTGCAGTTCATGTTCCGGATCATCCGGGGCACATTGATTGTGGAAGCTGCCGGAGCTATTCTGTACGCATTGATCTTTGTGCGTCAGTTTGGTGCGGCAAAAGGTCTCTGGGTATCGGTATTTACCGCGATTTCTGCTTTCTGTAATGCCGGTCTGGATATTATCGGTCCGGTCAGTCTGGAAGCCTATCAGACAAATGTGCCGGTCTTGTGTATTACGATGATTCTGATCATCCTTGGCGGTCTGGGTTTTGTGGTATGGTTTGATGTATCCACAGGCATACGCAACGGTATAGAGAAGAAGTTTACCGTGCGTCAGATCGTACAGAGATTCTCTGAACATACAAAACTGATCATCAGTCTGACCGGAGGCTTGATCCTCTTTGGCACACTGATTATCTTACTGGGTGAATACAACAATCCCGGAACGATCGGGAATATGTCCTTCGGGTATAAACTGCTGAACAGTTTGTTTGAGTCGGTGACGCTGAGAACAGCAGGTTTCAGTACCTTCCCTCAACAGGCATTGACAGACAGTTCCTGTATCCCGGCATATGTATTGATGTTTATCGGCGGTTCACCGGTAGGTACTGCCGGTGGTGTAAAGACCATCACGTTCTTTCTGGTGATGATGAATGTGGCGGCATATGTGCGGGGAAATGACCGGCGTGTGGTCTTCCGCAGAACCGTATCTGAGGAATTGATCCGTAAGGCTGCCGCAATCGTTTCTGTAAGTATCCTGACAGTGATCGTTCTGGTATTCTTGCTGATCCAGTCCGGCGGGATGCCTTTGATCGATGGTCTCTTTGAGGTGATCAGTGCCTGCGCAACCGTAGGTTTATCCCGCGGCCTGACAGCGCAGTTGAATACGGCTGGAAGATGGATCATTATCCTGGCTATGTATCTGGGGAGGATTGGCCCGATTTCCATGGCAATCTTCTTTGTCAGAGGAAGACAAAGTGAAAAAGGGAATAATACGGCAGAAGGTAATTTCTACGTTGGATAGGAGGTTTCTATGGCTAGAAAATCAGTAGCGGTGCTCGGACTTGGCAAGTATGGCTTAAGCCTGGCGAAGAGTTTATATGAGATGGGTGTGGATGTTCTTGGGGCGGATATGGATCCTGACCGGGTCAAGGAAGCGGCAGGTTGCACTACCGCGGCAGTTTGCGCAGATCTTTCCGTAGAGGATGAGGTATTGGCTCTGGAACTCAGTAATATGGATATTGTCGTAACAGCCATGGGTGAGAACCTGACTTCCAGTATCATGTGTGTTGTGATTGCCAAGGAACAGGATGTTCCCCTGATCGTTGCCAAGTGTTCCAATAAGCGCATGGCTTCGATCCTGACGAAAGTCGGGGCAGATAAGACGATTATCCCGGAGGAAGAGGAAGGTATACGTTCTGCCAGGATCCTGGCAAATGACAACATGCTGGATTACTTCCAGATCGGCAGTAATCTCTCCATGGTGGAAATGCGTCCCAAGGATCAGTGGATAGGAAAGACACTGACGGAACTGCATCTGAGGAAAACACATAATCTCAATGTTGTGGCTGTAAAGGAAGAGGGAGGACAGTGGGAACTGGCAGATCCTGAGAATCCGTTCACCACAACCATGAAGCTTCTGATCGTACTGGAAAGCGATGATCTGGGCAGACTGGAATAAGATATAGAGAACTCTTATCAGAGTGGATAAGAGTTTTTCTTTATCCGGCACAGTGTATACGCAGAAATAAATAAGTGCCGGATCCTGCCTGTTCAGATGTATCACGGAATACCGAAATAAATATGTTTATGTGATAATAAAGAAGAATTCATGTACTTGATCATCCATGATAATGACTTACAGAAGGAGGATATGTATGATTGAAAGAATCAAGCAGTATCTCAAAGATAATCAGACATTTTTTACAGACAAGATGAATGAGATCTGGGAACATCCAGAACTTGCGTATAACGAGTATTATTCGTATAAAGTACTGGCAGATGGACTGAAAGAAAAGGGATTTGCGGTAGAAACAGGGATTGATGGTATACCGACAGCGTTCAAGGCAGTCTGGGGCAGCGGTAAGCCGGTGATTGGCTTTTTGGCGGAGTATGACGCTTTATCCGGATTGAGCCAGAAGAGACAGTGTCCGTCAGTAGATCCAATCGATCCGGGGGCTCCGGGTCATGGCTGCGGGCATAATACGCTTGGAGTCTGCTGTGCAGCGGCAGCGTGTGCGGCGAAGTCTGTCATGGAACAGGATGGATTACCCGGGACATTGATCGTCTTCGGCTGTCCGGCGGAGGAACAAGGCTGTGGTAAGTCCTTCATGACCAGGGATGGTGTCTTTGATGAACTGGATATTGCGTTGGCACCTCATCCCGGAACAGACAACGTGATCATGGCAGATTCCATGCTTGCGAACATCCAGGGAATCTTCCGTTTCAAGGGAACCCCGGCACATGCGTCTTCCATGCCTGACAGAGGGCGAAGCGCGCTGGATGCCGCAGACCTGATGATCATGGGAACACAGTTCCTGCGTGAACATGTGACTACCGACGCCAGAATCCATTACGCATATCTGGATACAGGCGGAACCGCGCCGAATGTCGTACAGTCCACAGCAGCTCTGTTGTACTATATGCGGGCACCGAAAGTTGAACAGGTACAGGATATCTATACCCGTATGGTAGATATCGCCCGCGGGGCAGCACTGATGACAGGAACCCAGATGGAATACAGTATTGAATCCGCAATGCGTGAACTTGTCCCGAATGACGTGCTGGGACAGCTGGCGGCGGAATGCTGGAAAGAGATCGGTACATGCGAATTCTCTGAACAGGCGATGGAAGTTGTCAGAACCATGGCGCCTGCCGTAGGACATCAGCCGGAAGAAGAAGGTCTGATCGACCTTAAGATCCCGGAGTATAGATCCATGGGTAAACCAGGGTTCGGGTCTACCGATGTCGGTGATGTGTCCATCAAGATTCCGACCGTGATGATCATGTATGCCGGAGAGGTTAAGGGAACACCCGGACACTCCTGGCAGCTGGTGGCACAGAGCGGTACACCGCTGATGCAGGAAGCCGCGATTCACTGCGCATCTCTCCTTGCCGGAATTACCCTCCGTGTGATCCAGGATCCTGCGATTGTGGAGAAGGCGAAGGAAGAACTGATGCAGAAGACGGGATGTAACTATGTGAGTCTGATTCCCGAGGATGTGAAACCACCGATCAAGAAAGGATAGTAACAGGTTTAACGATGAAGTTAGTCATACATGATCTGAATCCGGAAGAATGGAAACAGATCCGGGAAGAATATGCAGAAAACGATATCATTTCAGACAACGGGAAGATACAGCCGTGTATCGGATGCTTTTCCTGCTGGAACAAAACACCGGGACAGTGCATAGTCAAAGACGGATATGAAGATATGGGATACCGGATTCATCATGCGGATGAGGTCATCGTGATCAGCAGGTATACTTTCGGAGGCTTCTCCGGGTTTGTGAAGAATGTCTTTGACCGCAGTCTAGGCTATGTGTTACCTCAATTTGAAGTCGTCAGGGGAGAGACACACCACCAGAAACGATACGAAGAGAATAAACCATTTACGTTTATCTTCTACGGTCATGACCTGGGGGAAAAAGAGAAGGAAAGCGCAGAAAGTTATGTACAGGCTGTATGCGCCAATATCCGTGGATATGTGAAAGAAGTACAGTTCCGGGAATCTCCAAAGGAGTGCATACCTTCACCGGGGATAACACATACACATCAGGGAAAGATTCTCCTTCTCAACGGCAGTATGCGTTCCGCGCACGGGAATTCCGCGATATTCGCGCGTAAACTGGCAGACCAGCTCAATGCGGAGACGGTGACGATTGCCTTACAGCAATATAAGGATCGCATGCCGGAACTGTTCAGGATCATGGAAGAAGTATCTGCCGTGGTGCTGTGTATGCCTTTGTACGTGGATGGATTGCCTTCACAGGTGATCCGGTTCATGGAGAAAGCGCAGAAGGAGTACAAGGGAGAACCGAAAAAGATCTATGTCCTGTCAAATATGGGCTTGTATGAAAGTAAGCAACTTGTCCATCTTTTTGAGAGTGTAAAACAGTGGTGCACGGCGATGAACTTTGAATACTGCGGAGGTCTTGGTATCAGTGCAGGTGAACTTGTCGGTGTCCTGTTACCGTATGTTTCCTTCAAATACAGTCCGATGGGAAAGATCACGGAAGGTATACGAAAGCTTGCGGATAGAATCAATCATAAACAGACAGGTGAAGATCTGTATGTGGAACCGGAAGGATTCCCGCGTTCTCTGTATATCCAGATTGCCAACATCAGCTGGAACAGGACAGCCCGGAAGAACGGTATTGACCCGAAAGATTTGTATCGTAAGTTATAATTTGAAGAGTACATGGAAATAAGCGGATTGCCGGAATCAGGTATTCCGCTTTTTTGTTTTTTTGATACAATACTCGTGGTAAAAGGAAACTAACTATGAATTATGTCATTGTCAATATTCTGGTGATTGTTCTGGAGTGTATCGGTTTGTGGATCAGTGTGCGGGCACGGAAGTGGAAGGTGTTTGTGTACTATACACAGCTGGCGAATATGGTCGCGTTGCTGTCCAGTGTTGTCCTGGTGCTTACCGGGATGAATCGTTACGCGGTGATGCTCAGGTATCTCAGCAGTGTGATGCTGCTGATGACATTCCTGATTACCTTGTTTGTGCTGGTGCCGATGGGCGGGGGTTTTAAGAAACTGATGTTTGATGGTAACGGAATCTACCATCATACTCTATGCCCGGTCATCTCCATCGCTTCGTATGTATTCCTGGAGGAACATATCACCGTGCTGGCATTACCTATAGTAGTTACTGCGGTGTACGGGATCGTCATGTTAATTCTGAATATCATGAAGATCTATGACGGCCCTTATCCGTTTTTCCGTGTGTACAAGCAGAGTGTGGCTGCGTCCATTCTGTGGTTTATCGCACTGCCGGTAATTATTACGGCAGTTTCCATGTGTATTTCGTTTATTGCGCGTTGATTCAGAGGTTTTATGAAGAATAAGAAGATATTTTACGGATGGATCATCGTTGCGGCTGCGTGCCTCATCATGGGTACAACAACCGGTATCGTCACCAACTGCAACAGCTTATTTATCCGTCCGATTGCGGAAGATCTCGGGGTATCCAGACAGGCGGTAAGTACGATGGTATCCCTGCAGAACTTCGGGATGATGTTTACGGCATTTATGGCCGGAAGGATCTTTACTGAGGATAATATTGTCAAGGTGATGAGGGCTGCCATCACAGTTATGGTGATCACGTATTTCTGTAACTCCTTTGTCCACCAGATCTGGATCATGTATATCACATACCTGATCAACGGGGTGATGTTATGCCTGGTATCCATGCTGCCGACAACGTTCCTGATCAATAACTGGTTCCGGGATAAAGTGGGTTTTGCCTTAGGACTGGCTTCCATGGGTTCCGGGTTTGGCGGAGCGATCTTCAACATGATTGCCGGACATCTGATGGATTCCATGGGCTGGCGGATGACCTACCGTGTGCTTGCGTTATGCATGGCTGTCATGGCAGTGCCGTGTATCTTTCTGGTCCTGAAACTGAGACCTTCGGATATTGGTCTGACTCCGTATCAGGAGAACGGTACTTCGGCACAGACAGAAGAAACACCAGTGATTGGATATACATTTGCGGAAGTCAGGAAGATGCCTAAATTCTGGTTTATGTGTTTTTTGACTGTGCTTGTCGGAACGACCATGTTCAGTATGTATTCTTCGATATCTCCGCATCTGCAGGATAAGGGATATTCCCTGGTATTCAGCGCGAATGTACTAAGTGTATGCCTGTTTGCGATGGCAGCAGGAAAAGTAGTAATCGGCAAGATCTTTGACCGTTTCGGTGTCAGGGTAGGATATTGCTGGGCATGTCTGTGCCTGTTACTTGGCATGGTAGGCATGTTGTTCTGCCGGTATGTTCCGATGTTGATCTTCCTTGTGCTTGGGGTGGCGTTTGGCGCAATCTTCGGCGCTGTAGTATATCCTTTGACCATTCCCAAGGTATTTGGACGCAGGGAATACCGGGCAATTCTCGGACCGTTTTCAGCGCTGATGTCTTTCGGCGGTGTGCTGGGTCCGTTGTTTGCGGGTAAGATCTTTGACCTGACGGGATCGTATGATCCTTGTTTCCGGATCGATATAGTTGTTCTGGCAGTGATTATCCTGATTATGTTCAGGATCCTGCCTTCACGTGAACAGGAACTATAACCGGGCATAAGAATACCGAGGATTTATATCATAATGTTGCGGAGTAACATCCTGCATACATTATGATTTTTTGTTTTTCTGTACAATATACTCAAGAAGAAAAGGAGTTTTCTGGTATGGCTAATAATGAGATGTTTACCGCAACAGAGATCTGTCCGCGTACATGGCAGATCACCTATTCCTTTGTCGAATTCGGTCAGAAGGTCAATCCTGTATACTGTTATCTTCTGGATGGAGATAACTATGCGTTAGTGATTGATACGATGTACGGATACGGCAACCTCAGAGCGTTCTGCGAGAC
>JAFWFE010000040.1 GCA_017512555.1 Solobacterium sp.
GCGGTGATCTCGAATGTGAATGTCTTCGCTTCAACGGTCGGCTCGCCGGTCAGTTCCTTCGTTGCCTTCGGCGCATCTTCTACCGGAGTTGGCTTGTAGTTGTTCTTGAACGTTGCATGCGGTTCATCCGGATTATATGTCGCGCTTACGACCTTAAGGGTGCCGGCATTGTCTTCGATCACCGCTGTCCAAGTCCATTCTTGCTGATCATAGGTCCAGACATTGCCTTCCGCATTCGGATCGTAACCGCTTGGGATGACTTCCTTGATCGTGAAGTTGTAGGTGCCGGCCTTCTCGAACTTGATGTTGCCGAACGCCACAGGATCCACTGTCGTTGCTCCCGCTGGGACTGTTACTTCGATCGTCGTTGTTGCCGGCAGCGTTGCGCCGTCTTCAGGATTGCCCGAATCTGCGGTGATCTCGAATGTGAATGTCTTCGCTTCAACGGTCGGCTCGCCGGTCAGTTCCTTCGTTGCCTTCGGCGCATCTTCTACCGGTATCGGAGTATACGGGTTCTCAAATATCGCAGATGCAACCGGTGTTGTCACTCCGTCTTTGGTGTAAGTGCCTTCTGCACTCAGTTCACCGGTTACATTGTTATAGGTGACAACAACAGTATAGGTCCACTCTGCACTGTCAAGTGTCTGATAATGCACATCATCGCTGGTTGCAGTTTCCGTGACCTTGAATGTGTAGGTTCCTGCAGCAGTGAAGTAGATTTCTTCAAACGCACCGGTTGCGCTGGTATCGCCGTCAGCAACTGTAACCGTCGTTTCGAGTGTTTCGAAAGCCTTATACGGCGGTTCTGTTGTAGCATCCTTGTCAATGAGCTTAACGTTTGCCAGAGGACCGTCCGCAGATTCAACATATTCCATCTTGAATGTGAATGTTGCGCCTACTTTCGGCGGTTCACCGGTGATCTTCTTCTCTACAGGCGGAATGATGCTTGTAGCCGGAGGCGTATACGTATTGGTGAACTTGATCGTCAGCGGATCGCTCGGATCAACTTCCACTTTCAGAGGTTTCTTGTGCGTTTGCGGATGTGTGGCTGCAGCAGGATCTGCAGTCAGCGTAACTGTGATCACATACTCTGCATCGCTGTATTCCATATTGGGATCCCGGTCTGCCTCGTCCGGTATGACCTCGGTGATCCGGTATGTAAGCGTCGCAGTTCCGTTGCAGGTTTCATTGAAGACATCCGCCTGCGTATACGTGATCTCGTCGAATGTAACCGTACCGTCTGCCTCATTGCTCTTCTGCTGGATTTCGGTCCACTTCTCTCCGTCTTTCTGCTCCAGCTTGAATGTGAATTCTCCTCCCTTAAGCGTACGGCCGATCAGTTCTTTCTTTGCTTCCGGTGTCCATGTGCCTTCGTACAGAGGAGTGTTCAGAACTTCAACCTTATCAAGTTTCGTCTCCTTCGTGGTCGCCGGCAGTTTCAGAATCCATGCCTTGTACTCCGTTCCATCGATCGTCACGGTTGTTTCTTCCACGATCGTGCCTTCGGTAGTAGCAGAAGCGCTCAGATTGTCAAGAGAATATCCTGTTGCCGGTGCGGTTTCAACAATAACGTATTCCTGCAGGAAGTAGAGATCCTCAAACGTGATCTTTCCGTCTGCATCCGTTGTCTTGGTACCGACAAGATTGGTATCCGACAACGTTGCGTTCTTTGCTTCATCCTTTTCAAAGGGACCGTAAACATTGAATGTCGCGCCCTCGATCGGAGTGTGTTCCTCCGTTACTGCATCCAGTTTGTACAGTTCAAGATTACGGACCAGTACGAAACCGATATCCTTACTCTGATCTGTCAGCTCCGAATAACGCAGATAGAACGGCAGTGTGTAGTACTGTCCGCTTGTTTCTTCACCGCTCGATGCACTTGCACTCTCCATGAAGTTGCTGTCCAGTGCATTCGCCGTTGTACCGAGCGCATCAGGATCATCCGACAGATAATGCCCTGTGCCCAGTGTTGTCAGCCGGACGATGGAATACAGCTCGGAAATGTTTCCTTTGCTGATCTGAGCACTCAGTGAATAGCGGCTCGGATTATCCGTCATCAATTTGGCTGGATCCAGTTCATTATTGGTATAAGGTGCAACACTATCTGATTTCGGCTTAGCTGCTCCAAGGCCGGAGAAGCTGAAGTGCTTCAGCGAATTACCAACCTGGTCCCAGGTAATAGCAGGATCATCCGCATTCAGTGTACGGGTATTGGCAATATCGTTTGCTGTTACGGTAAAGCCATCCCTGATCTGTTTTACAATATTGTACTCATCGTACAGTTCGCTCTCATTCTGAATACCGTCATCGTTCGCATCGATCCAGACATCACCAGCAACATCTACGAGTGCGCCTTTCAGCGTCGCTTTAACGGTGTTGGATTCAAAATAGAATGAAGAAGGTGCACCGTCATAGTTGCAGTAGAACGTATTGTTCGTATTGGTAAAGCCAATCTGTTTAAATTCTTCATCTGTGCACTCAGGTGTATGTGTTTCATACGCAATGACCAGCAGATTGCCTTTCTTCAGCACAACATCATCACCCAATTTGATAATGATAGCATTGATATCGGCTTTATCGCTTACAGATGTGACCCATTCGGACAGATCCCCGGTTTTCAGTGCAGCTTTCACTGCAGCAGTCGCGTCACCAATTGCACCCGTGTAATAGTAGACCGTATAGTCACTGGTGGCGGATCCGTTGATCTCAACAAAGGTGATCTTTTCAAAAGTCACATCCCACCGCGATTCACGGCCATCTCCGACTTTCGACATCACGTCGCCGACGATCAACCCCGTACGCTGGCTGTTACCGCCGCTGACAGTCAGACGGTACAGAACCCAACCGGGATTATCAGGATCAACAGTCCGGCTTGCGTTTCCAAGGAAACGGTCCTCTTCGTTGTAACCAGGATCCTGATCGCCCCAGATAGCCTTGGTAAGAACCAGCGAACTGTCTGCAAGGACGAGAGCCTGCGCACTGGAAGATGTCCAGGTATACGGTGTGTCATCTCCGAAATAGGAGCTCGGCAGCGCATCCACCAAACCGGTATTGACACGCTGATCTGCTTTGTCACTGACGCCTGTACCCTGTGCAGCGTCTTCAAGGACGGGGAAATCGTTTCCGGAGCTGTCCTTGATGGAATAGCCGTGCGGGTTGGTGCAGGTATGGTAGGAAGTTGCACCACTGCCGGCAAACGCATCGTTAAGGAGCTTAGTACCGTAAGCTTGCTCGAATTGGATAATTTCTCCATACATCAATACTGATTTCGGAACTCCAACTTTGAACGTGATTTCAATCATACTGCCAGGCTGCAGATCTCCGGTAAACGAGAACTGTACAGCCGTTTCAGGAGAACCGAGTACTTCTTGTTGTCCCTCGACGGTGATCGTTTCAGTGGCAATGCCAGTATAGTTGCTGACATTCATGTTACCGGTAATACCCGTAAATTCAGCAGAACCGTCAATATATGACACACCGGTCGGGAGCACATCCAGCACTACCGGCTGCTCCAGAACAGCGGAGCCAGTGTTGTTGACCTGCAGCGTGTAAGTAACCTCAACGATTCCTTCAGTATTTGCGTTGCTCAGATCAATTGTTTCCGGATTTACCGATTTATTTAGTCCGACTGTCGCAAGCTGAATCGGTTTAACGGTGACATCAGCGCCATCGCTGTCGTTTTTGGTAACTTTCTCTACGCCGCTTCCGTCGTTTTTCCATTTCGCATATTCAAGCACTGCGCTGGAATTATTCGTAAACGCCGTAATTTCTGCAGCCGGAGTTGCGTAGCTATCGCCTGTGAGTTTGTCTACGGTAACCTTAACCGTGACATCACCGGGCTGGAACTGTTCACCCAGGACATACCGCTCTGATGTTCCGTTCTTAACATTCTCGCTGAAGTATTCGATTGTGAAGCTTCTCGCTGTTGCCGGAATACCCGTAACGGTCGCGTCACTGCTGAGCGTGACATCCTGATCCTCTCCTACGAGATGCGTATTGGAAGCATCATAGAACTTGACCGTTGCCTGAACAGCATCTGCAGCAACAACCGGATACAAATTCTCAACAACATGGGACGAAGCACCGATCTTGATCGACGTAAAGTGATAGCTCGGCTGAGGTCCGTTGTAAGCGTCAGGATCCGTTGATCCAAAGTCTTGTGTAAAGGTCAGACCGCTGTCGGTCAGCACATAGGAGCTGAGCGGCTGGTTGACAGCAGGCTGATCCGCATTTTCAGATGTTACAGACTGCTTGATCGTATAAACAATCTCGCTGGACTGCTTGAACAGAGAAGGAATCTTAGGCGTTGCGTCTTGATTCACAATCTCCTCTGAGTTGACTTCTGTTACAGTCTTGTCCACGTCAACCTTTGCATCGCCGAATACATTCTTCAGCACGAATTCTTCGTTCTTCGAGCGGTCAGGATTGTCTGTCGGTCCGATAATGACATACCAGACGACTCTGTTATCATTCTTGTTCAGAGTATCATACGCACCATCCACCGCCGGAGTCGCAAGTTTTGAAGCGAGAGTTTCTACAACGAGGTAGGTCTTCTGCGGATCACGTTTATTCCACAGATTAGCAGTATAGCCTGTATTCGTTTCATCTTGGGTCGTTGAATTGCTGTAAACAGCAGTCTGGCCTGCAATCAGCGCTGTAACTTCGTCTTCAGACGTCGGATTACTTCCCGCGGGAACCTCGTAGATGGAGAACGATGCTGACGGCATTACGTTTTCAGGATATCCGCCGGCGTCTCTCTTGATAATCTTTGCTCCGATGTAAGGTACATTGTATGCATTGACTACCATTCCTTCAGAAATCGTTCCAATCAGGTAGACATCATGCTCAACAGAAGAATCATGTGATGTATTCCAGACCGGTTCAACTGCATGCGTCAGAGCCGTATCTCCGATATAAGCGCTTTCCATCTTGATGAAGGAGCCCGTATCGAAGGAAACCTCATAGAAGCCATAGACAACGTTCGGCTCAAGCAGGAAGCTCATCTCGCCGTTTCCGTCGGTTGCTTTGACATATTCGGTCATGACCCAATCACCCGAACTGTTCTTCTGAACAATCTGGAATGTCGCTTTGCCTTCACCAACCTTATGGATATCAGGCGTCGCTCCGTGGATATTGTCGTATTTTACAATTTTAACGGTACGGCCTTTATCGTTATAGATAATTTTCTCTGTCTCACCTTCTTCGGGATGATGTGAATGCTCCAGAGAAAGCGTATACTCGAGATAAGTCACTTCCGGATCCGGGAGAATGTATCCCTCCGGCTCCTGTGTCTCTATGACACGGTATGTTGTTGGGTTTGGACTGTCAAGCGGGAAGTCGATCCGATAAGTACCGACAGGAACTGCCCGCTCAGTAAACCGCTGTCCCTCGATGCGTTCCCACTTCTGGGTCTCCGCGTTGAAATGCTGAACTTCGAACACGGCGCCCGGCAGATAATAATCTGTTGAGTATTTTTCCATCTTCTCAAAGATCACATATCCCCAGAGATTCAGGTTGGTCACCGCTACAAGGTTCACATCATCGGGATTTCCACTGATCGTGATGGCATAGCGAGTAGAACCTGACGGCTGAGTTGCGTCCTCAAAGGTGGATCCATCGTCATGGCTCATCTGAACACCGGTCAGTTCAAATCCGGTCGTCGGACTGACAATTTCCTCCTCGATATAGTAAGTCTGACCAAGGACGAACAAATCAGTCTTATTACTTGAATTCTTGAACACAGCAGCATTTGTGTTCTTGAGGTTCAGAGTCGCGATAGGCGTTCCGCCTGTGGGCTCACTGTAGACCTTCAGGTTCACCTCGAAACCGAAGTTCGGACTTGGAGGGTTAATAATCTTCTGTCCTTTTAACGGAACCAAAGGCGGGTTCGGAACAGCTACCGTTACGGTCGCCGCGTCTGTCGGTTTGCTGTAGTAAAGTGTCTGAACAGACTGAGTTGTTCCGTTATAACTGTACGACTCCGTTTCCGGAAGCGTATTGTTCTTGATGGTTATGACGTCTCCATGGATGCCGCCGGTAACGATCACATAATATACAATCGGCTGTCCTGAAGAGTTCTTCAGAATTTCGTATCCGGCAGGAGCGGTCTTTTCATAGATCGCATAGATAGCGGGTCTTCCGCCGGTGAGTGATTGCGTATCGCTATTACCAAACGCCCAGTTCGTATGCGCAGTGTCGTATGCCGCCCAGCCATTCGCTGTCGGAGATGCCGGATTGAACGGCTGAACCTCTGTTTCGCCGGTTGTGAGAACTCCCTGAGTATATTCATGACGGTAAACGGCAAATGTCGCTCCTGCAATACCTTTTGCGGGTTGGGACATATCCGTCTTCTGAACCGAGAAGTCACCCAGTTTCGGGTCTCCCACCTTGATTTCGAGAGTCAGCACCTGCTGAGTCGTATCATACTGGACAGGAATCTCCCCTGTTTTTCCACTCGCAGGCTCCGGATTGATCTTAGTGATCTTGACATCACGTTCCGTATCGGATCCGGAATTTTCATAGGTATAACCGACAGGAATACTGTTGGCATTCAGCCCATAGTATTCATTGAGATACATGCTCAAGAACCACAAGGAATAGCCAGAAGGCGCTGTGGATTCCTCAAGTTTATAATTGCCGCTGGCAAGATTTTCAAATTTGGCAATACCATCGCTGCCGGTCGTTATCGTTGTCGTGCCGAACTTGAACTTAGCTCCGGGGAGAGGATTGCCCGCCATGTCCGTCTTGAGAATGGATACATCCACCTTCTCCGGATTGTACATGGTAATCTCACGTCCGATGCCTTTTACGGTAAAGATGCGGGCACGGGCTTCCGGATAAGCGATCTCATACTGAGTTTCCCAGTCACCGAGGGATGTTTCAATGATCCGGTAGGTTTGCGGTTCATTGACAGTTCCCTTCAAACCGTGCTCGAACCGGTAGGAGCCATCCGCATTCTCAATTGTAAATGTCGCCTGAGCAGCTGTGCCGGGAGTATTGGTCGTATAGTTCCAGTCTTCCCATCCGCTTGCCGTCTTATGCTGCAGCTTCATCTGAACGCCCGGGAGCGGTTTGCGGTTCAAAGCAGAACCGAGCGCGTCAAGGCCTTCGCTCGTCAGAGTCAAAGTGTCTGAGTTCGGCGCATATCCGTATTTTCTGACACGGACAAGCGGGTTCTCCATTTTATAGTTGACGATCCTGAGCTGATTGCTGCTCTGTCCGACAACCGTATGGGTATTCATATCATAAGCATACCATTCGGGCGTGCTCTGATATGCAGCATTTGTATAATCGCCTGTAGCAGTCGTGACAAAATAGAGATCATTGGATACCCAGGTTGAACTGTATTGACCAGGATTCGGCGTCGAATCGTAGAATACCAGATAAGTCTGATACGGGTCCTGATGGAACTGATACCCATCAGGAGCATGGTCCTCAACCACTGTAACAGCAACACCGTAAATTGTGGAACCGCCTGCAGTGGTGCCAAGCTCAACCCGTTCGACCGGACCATACTGCTTTGGCTCTGTCGAATTATCCGCACCTTCATACGCTTGAATCCAATACTGACCCGGATTAGTCTCACTCTCCACCAGTGCAAAGGCTCCGCTCATTGCACCGGCATATGTTACCGTTGTCTCAATATCAAGGCCAGAGGTCAGTTCCGCAATGACCTGTGTTCCCCAGTAAACCTTGAAATGCGCATTAGGCAGCGGACTGAATTGTTCAACGACCTGGCCGTCTTCCTCCACATATGTGCCTTCCCACTTGGCAAGACGCAGGCTGGCAATCAGGATGTCGCCTTCTCCATTGCCGCTGGGAGGATCATTTCGAATCTCATGATATTTATTGATCTCATCCAGTTTGCAGTCTGTTTTTCCGTTTGTGATATCCGTGCAGGTGATCCCGCATCCATTTACGCAGTAGAACGTCTTGGTATACTCGGGTACCATGATGGCGGAGTTCGGACCTACACTGGTCTCTACGAGAACATATACCGTGTTCGCCTCGACCCCTTGCATAACGTCAGTCACGAAACGTCCGGGAATCGGATTGTTGTTACCATCCAGCAACGTACCGCTGGAGTATGTATCCACCAGCGTCCATCCGCTTCCATTACCGAATGTAACGGACGTCGTTCCGGGCTGCACCTCAAGTTTATACAGAGCAAATGTTGCGTTGCTCATCTCTTCGCCGGAATCAAACTTTCCGTTTTTATTTTTGTCCAGATATTTCAGGAAGTCAAACTGAATCCAGTGATCCCTATTATACAGATCTCCGGCATCCAAGTTATGACTGTTATTCGCAGTGATTGCAGCCTCGATCTGCGCAGAAGTCATCATGACATAGTTGTACTGTGCAAGCGCGGTATCATTTGCGATGGTTTCCGGCGGATTCTCCAGTTTCCATCCTGTCCCTGCCAGACCTGCCGTCGGATGAAAATGCGGATCATTCGATGCCGCCTCGACTATGGCAAAGTCTTTACCATGGTGCAGATCCGGGAAACTGACGCTTCCGTTGACAGTTGTCGCTTCAGCAACTTTTTTCCAGCTGCCGTCTTCCTGCTTTTCATACAGCCACAGGGTTACACCGTTCATCTTAAAGGTTAGATTCGTGAACGGAAATTCCCATGTATGGTAGAAATACTTGTCTGCATTCAAGGTGATCTTTGTTCCGTTCTTGACAACGAGGTCCTCAGCTTCTGTCCCTGTCACGCCGTTGACCGTGGTTACCGTGCTGCCAAGGTTAAGGGTTGTTACCTGACCATCAGATTCTTTATAATACAGAAGCTCCTGTGATGGACTCAGAGTTTCGGTAATCGTATATTTGATCTTTGTGCCATCCGCATTATAGACAGGCAGATCTGACAATACCACCGTACCGTTGTTCTTAGTCGATCCGGTTTTCGTGCTCGCCGCAGTATCATCCCCGGTTGCCGTGATGCTGAATCCGGAACTGCCCTGCTGTACGCCATCCACCAGTTTCTTTACTTCGATACTTCCCTTATTCGGAATGTTTTTGAAAGTAAACTCACATATGTTAGTCGTTCCGGTGGAGTTTGTAACCTGTCCAACCGCAAGCGTTTTCACTTGCCCGTCAATCGTTGCACGGACATAGCCATCAGGATTGAGCGCGCTGTAGAAGGTATAGAACGTCTCTACATCCGGATCAAGATAACCTGCCGGAACATTTTCCTCATGGAAATAATAAGTCGTACCGGCCGGAAGATGAAGGTCATGAGTCGCTCCGTCTGCTTTAATCTTAATCGGGTTGCCCTCATTATCAGTGAGCTGGACATAATTGTCTCCGACTTTCTCATAAATGGTATATTCGACGTTCGGGAACGTAGTGGTCGCAGAGGTGCTGTCAACCTTTTTGATCCTGATATCCGGATCCATCCGGTTGCTGAAAGTAATCACTACATTCTTATTATCGCTCGAATTGGCTGTATAGACCCAGTCGCTTAAATCAATGGTCGTACTGTTTGTCGTTGATGTAGTATCTGAATTCTTACCAGGATATGTAATCTGGGTCCGGACAGACACAAAGCTGTAGTTCGGTAACATATGCGCAGCGTCTGTAAGTTCCTCAAAGGTGTATTGTTTTCCTGGTTCAAGCCAAACGCGGAAATCCGATTGAGGAATCTCTACCGTTTCCCAAGATTCTGATCCTTCGGCTTTATACTGAACCTTTGCGCCTGCAATACGTTTATTGCTGTTCGCATCGAGTTTAATGATCTGTACAGGAACAACCTGGCGGACGTTAAAGAGCTGCTTGCTCCAGTTCAGATTGCCGTTTGATGTGCTTGGAACTTCAATATACGTGGTTCCGCCTACCTCGACCGTGTTGCCTGTTTTTTCTTCGTCAAGTTTCCAACCGTCTGGGAGATTAACTTCTTTTACGAAATACCTGATCCTTGCTCCGGAACTGTCGAACGCCGGCAGACCTGACCACTGTGCAGTAAGGTCGGTCGTCGTTCTTCCGGTATCCTGCGGATTGTCTCCATGATCGGTAACTTTGGTCAGAGAGGTCGGTTTTCCTGTTTCTGTCGTGGAATAGAGTTCAACCTGAACGACCACATTATCCATTCTTGTTGTGGTTCTTCCGTTGTTTGCAACTCCGTAAGAGTTTTTCGTCACCTTTACGGTAATGTACTGGCGGTTTGACAAACTGACCGTCGCACCGGTGATCTGTCCCTGATCATTTATAATCTTAGCCGAATCTGAATTATATCCGAACGGAGCATAATATCCTGCCGGAATGGAATCAGCATTCTCTACAAACCGGTAATAGTACGGATTGCCTTCTCCGTCTTTTGCCGGAACATTGACCGTGATTCTTCCGCTGGAAGCAAGTTTCATTTCGGTAGAGAGAGGAGTCCCGTAAAGGTCGGCCGTTACGTCTACGAAATCGGCATCTTGGTTGGTAGTGCAGCGCTGCAGTCTGAAGGTCGCCGTATAGGTACCTGTCATAGGTTCGCCGTTTGAATTATAACCAATAGCCGGAGTGTCACTGACCGTTCCGACATACTTTTGGAAAACGATCTGTCCTGCCGTACTGGCGTTTGTAACCTCGATATCCTGTGTAGGGTCGGACGCGCTGATCGTTATCGTTTCATTGTAGTTTCCGGAATAGCCTACCGGAGCTACCTTCTCCTGTATCCGATACTGACCATAAGGAAGGATGACTTCATATGCGGGGGTAGCATCTGTTCCGAAATTCACGTAACCGCTGGCTGCCGACTTTTTCCCTTCGTAGGAGATTGTCGGATCCGTAATTCCGGTCACATCAAATACCGCTCCGTCAAGAGCGTTTCCGTTCGCATCTACCTTTTTGATTTTCAGAACACCGAATGTTTCTTTATTCCGGAATTGGGCAGTCCATGCATCGCCGGGCACAGCCGTATAAGGGCTGGGTGCCGACTCAGGCTCCATCTTGGCATCCTGTTCATCTGACAGATTCTCTGTTACCTGATAAGCCACATTATTGCCTGCGGTCACATAATACTTTTGTCCCTCTGTCACCTTCAGACTGGTATACGTGGTCTGATTATTTTCGTCTTTAATAGGTGTATAGGTATAATTCGGCGCTTCTCCGCTTCTTTCATATACAGTAAATGCGACATTATCTGTACGGGAAAGAGTATAGGAAATCTGTCCGTATTTATCGTTATAGTCTCCGCCGTCTGCCCCCGTGTATAGAGTCAGTTTCTTGGAGATCTGTATCTCGGCAGGATCAAGATTGCCAAGCACAACACTGCACGGAGCATCATCGCTCATGCCGGGCTTTGTACCTTCAACGTTCTGAAGAGTATAATCGCTCAGAGTCGCGGTATTATTCAGGCTCAAAGACTCCGGATCTTCATAATACTGATTGATCATGGTGTCTGTGATCTGATAAACAACCGTAACCGTATATTCCGTATAGACCGGAACATCCGTCTTGCCGCCGTGCAGGTCAGTCTGAACAGTGAAAGCGCTTCTGTTCAGAGTGAGTCCCTCAGTCGGAGTAGATCCGAATAGAACGATTCCATCTGTCAAATCAGAAAGATTATACTCTGTTCCGCTTCCCTTCTGAATTTTTGCTGAGAGAATAGCTGGTGTTTCTCCGTTCGAGCATATCTGAGAAAGTACATCTGTAAGAGACATGCTGGTCACAGGATCGGTACCAAAGCGGTTGGTGTACTGAGAAGCATCTGTGATGAGACCATTCGATCCGTTTTTGAGACCGACACCGATTGTATAGATGACGGTTGCAGTCTTCGCAGCGGGATCCCATGTAGGATTCTTAGCACCCTGCGGCAGTGTCTTAACCGACTTTACGATTCCCCACTCGTCTTCTGTGACCGTTGTGAAACCAGCAGAGGTATCATATTCGTCCTGCGTAATAGGATCTCCAAAGTCAAGATATTCATTCGGATTACGCTTGTCCAGAATCTGGAACGATGTTTCCATGTGGACAGAGGGGCCGGCATAGGTAGAAATAGCGTCCTCGGTTCCGTTACCGTCCACATACACCGAAATCTCGAAAGTTTTCGATCCGGAAGATGTCATGTGAACCGGCAGCAGATACGTCGTTCCTCCGACAGCAGGCTTTGTTTGAATTGCCGATACATCCGAGAAGCCTGTCACGCTTGAAAGTTCAAGGCCGTTCGGAAGTGTAAACTCTATAACAGAATTGTATTCGTCAAACAAAGTATAACTGCCTGAATAGTAGCTTCCTTGAAAGACAGGGATTTTCGAGAACGATGCTACAACATTGTAATCCAGCGTCTGGCCGGCTTTCACCGAGCCTGTAGGTCCGCCAGTAATATCTACCTCAGTCAGATGTGCTGCTTCACCGCCCTCAGCGAAAATCTCATCCAGATGAGCCTGAAGTTCAGCTCTAAACGCTTCATCATCTGATTCACCGCGAAGACCCGCTTTTGTTGCAGGCGCCTTGGCAGTAGTTTTTGCTTCCGGATCTTCCGGGATTTCTGGTTCTGCCGGAGCGTCCGGGTCTGCCGGAGCGTCCGGGTCTGCAGGAGTATCAGGATCTACCGGTGTATCCGGATCTGCCGGAGTATCAGGATCTGCCGGAGTATCAGGATCTGCCGGAGTATCAGGATCTGCCGGAGTATCAGGATCTGCCGGAGTATCAGGATCTGCCGGAGTATCAGGATCTGCCGGAGTATCAGGATCTGCCGGAGTATCCGGTTCTTCAGCCTCAACCGTTACTGAGGGTACGCTAGCCTTTGCTGTCAGTTTATACGTGCCGACAGTGACAGGAATCTCGTCATAACGGTCAAGCGCAGTGAAGGAAGCCGTCAGCACCAAAGCATTTGCAAGACTGTAGGTCGCAGCTTCTTCTGCTTCCGCTTTGATCGTCAGGACATAGGAATAATCCCCGGGAACTACCTTGCCGAGGTTTACCGTATAGGTTGTGATCGCATTTTTTTCATCTTCAACTTGTGAGAAGTTGTAACCCGCCACAGCTGCAAGGCTCAGTCCCTTGGGCAGCGTCAGGGTCAGCGTCACATTCTCATATGCATCGAAAATTGCGAAAGATTTTCCATCTGCATCCTTATAAACGGGAGCTATATAGGAAACATTATAGGTATGATCTACCGTTCCCCCGGGCTGAAGTGCCGGATAATTCTGCTCCTCATCAAGAACTTCTTTTGTCAGATCAAGTACAAGATTCAAAGGCCGCTTTGCAAAAGCATCAGCGAATTCTTTCACGCCGGCGGTAAGCTTGGCACGCTTTGCTTTTTCTGCTTCTGCTTCGTCCTCTTCTCCGTCTTCCGGTTTCTCAGGATCCGTTTTCGTATCATCTGTCTTTATATCATCGCCAGATGATCCCGTACCATTGGAAACTGTCGCATCCGGATTTTCATCGGATGAATTCAGGTTATCCTGATTATTCAAGTTGTCAGAACCGTTCTCCCCACTCTTATCCTTCTCATCTCCGGACGTATTATCCGAATTCTGAGCAGGCGGATTTTCCGGAGCCGGTACATCATTTGATTCC
>JAFWFE010000041.1 GCA_017512555.1 Solobacterium sp.
AGAGTACATCGATTACTATAACAACGAGAGGATACAGGAAAAAACAAAATGGATGTCCCCTGTGAAATACAGGGAAACATCCATCGTGTCTGTGTTATGACCGTTTAATCAATATGTCCAGGATTCTGGGTACATATCACTTACAGTATGGACCTTTCTTTTTATTGGGGAATCACTGTTCTCGGATTCAGTTCGTTATTGATCTCGATTGCTCCGATCTTCCATCCGTTTGGTGTATTGATCAGAGTCAACTGATAACCGATATACCATGTACGATGTACTTCACCGTTATCCGCAAAGTAATCAAAGATGACATGTGCCACAAAGATGTCATCACTCTGCCATGCGGCTTTCAGTACTTCTTCGTTGGAGAATCTTGAAGTCTGGTGGGCGGTAAACCAGTAGTTCTGGATTCCTGTATAGCGGGGATACCAGGAAGAACTGGTCATGGCGATGGCGGATACAGCGCCGAGATTGCCGTCCTGTGCGGGATATGCCGCAAGTGTCTCTGCGTAATCAATTGCCATCTGCAGCAACTCTTTATCTTTCACGGTCTTACCAAACAGGTAATTACCGCTCATGGGATCTTCCAGCAGTGTGTATTCTGCCTGATCTCCCAGGTCTAACTCCGGCAGATCGATCAGATCTTTGATCTCATAGAGATCGACATACGGAATATAGTTGGTTTCCCTTACTTCCCAGAAATTACTGGCAGGCATATTTTTCTCCTTGATATTGGAGGAACTGATCTCGATTCCGTTCGCATAGAGTTTTTTTCCAGTGGGTACTTCCACAAGATAGGACTTTGTGCCGGTGATCGGGAGAAGTACCTGGAACTCATCTTCACTGATTTCGACTACTTCCAGCGGCGCTACGTACTGATCTTCACAATAGAGACGATAGTGATCTTCATCGTCATAGACGATATGCAGTAATTCCGGATCCAGATCTTCCAATACGGCTGAGATTCTGGCTTTATAGGCTTCCTTACTGTCAAGACTCTTGTATGCCGCAATAGAGTTCTCACAGATCTCGTCCAGATCTCCGGAGCGGATTTGTTCCAGTGTAGTGTCCAGAGTGATTGTCTTGGCATTCTCCAGCGGTGTTACCGGGGTATCCTGCAGTCTTGCCGCAAGGATATTCCCAAAGAGCAGGGATAGTACAGATACAGCCGCAATGATCAGGATGGCTGCGGCGGGTTTTAATCCTTTTTTCTTTTTCATCTTACTTTTTCCCCCTGACCAGAATGACCGACGGGAGATTCCGGGAATTATACATGGATACCGGATAGTGGACATATGTACCGTCATACATCATGACTGAGGAATTACCGCCATCCAGGTTACCGGCCATGACCGCGTCATAATCACGGAAGATTTCGATTACATCTTCATACTGTGCCCCGAAAGACGAAGGCCCGCGTCCGTCAATCACCAGCAGTAACATCGTACCGTCTTTCTGCTGACCGATTGCCGTACGGGGATTGACCATGTTCAGGTTATCCGTTCCGGGTACGTAGGTAAGTTTGCCGTCGGTGATGAATGTAGGTCCGAAGGTGACTGCCTCCACCACACCCATATCCAGGGCACCCTGTCCTGTCGTTGTTGTAGTAATCAGTTTGTGGTCTTTGGTAAATCCTACGATCGGCTGCGGTGCGCCGCCGCTGATCAGCTTGCCGTTCAGGATTGTGATACCTGCAGGAATACTGCCGTTGCCGACACCCCCGGCATCCTCGAAGCCGCCTCCGTTGATGCCTCCGATTGCTTTATTCAGTTCAACATACGTTTCCAATTCCGGTGCGGCTCTTCCGGAACCCATATCCGGATTGATTGCCACAAATACCTGGGAAGGATCTTTGACAACCATCATATAGCCTTCATAGGTATCTCCGTAGACATGCTGGATCTCTACACCGTCACCGTTCAGATCCAGGGGAGGCTCTTCCTCTTCAGCCTCTACCAGAGAAACATCCGTATCTGAGAATAATACAGGATCGATTCTCGTCAACTCTTCCCATTCCGCGTCGGAAATGAAGTGTTTAGCAATCTTGCATTCCAGAGAATCCGGATTCAGGTTGACAATGTTCAGTTTGTTTTCTTCACTTTCAGATCCGGTATATTTATTTTTATAGAACCGGTAGCCGGAAAAAAACAGGCAGAGACACATTGCCAGAAAACTTAGTAACAGTACCAGTGAAACAGGTACACCTCGTTTAACTTTTTTACTCATATGTCACCCCTAACTGCTATATTATACAAAAGAAAAAAAGTTTTAGATGATGAATGTGTATGATTCGAGACTATGTACGGGATAAAACACTTAAGTTCGATTCTCCTAATGGTATAATTACATTATGAATCAACTTGAGATTGGCAACTTTATATACAGAAAACGAAAAGAAAAAGGGTTAACTCAGGAACAATTGGCTGAACTGTTGGGCATTAATCCAAAGAGTATTTCTCGTTGGGAAACAGGAAAAAACTTACCTGACACCGTATTACTAAAGCCTTTGGCTCAAGCTTTGGATGTTTCGGTGGAAGAGATACTAAAAGGTCAGGAGATTGAAGAACGGGTAGATCCAATAGACCTATCTACAAAAACAGAAAAAAGGCATAGCAGCATTCGTGCTATGCAATGTTTGCTGGTTTTTTCGGGTTTATTATTTATAGATATTATGTATGGATATATGTCCGCAAATTTAAACTGGACAATTACCAGAGGCAGAATACATACAAAGGGAATAGTATTTAGTTTAATTTTCTCAAAAACCCTTATTAACGAAAAAGGTATTATTCTAACAAAAATGTTTCATTTGTTTGTTTTCTCTTTTGCTGTTTTTCTGCTTTTAGGGATAACATATTTTATATTGAATAGATCGATAAGACGAAGAAGCCGAGACTAATTAACTAATGTATTCTCAAAGTGATACAACAACCATATTATGATGAAACAAGATCGCTGTACTGTATTCCTGGATCAGAATAGGATTTGTAAATAATATAGTAAGTTGTACTGTTGTACGTGTATGTGGGTGCTATAGGATTATTATAAGTGGCGCCCTCGTTGGTCCACACTTTGTATCCCGGAGAAGAATAGTTCCATTTAAGAGGCTGAGAAATACCTGGTTTATGCGACCAATAGTTTAGATTAGAGCTGGTACCTTTCATGAAATGAAAATCATATGGTGGAGCGGACATCTTTCGTATAACGATGACTTTACAATAAGAATCAGGTAACGAAAATGGTTTTGCTTGTTGTTTATATGCCCAGCAATTTCTTGCATTTAAATCACTAATTACATAATCTGCAACGTCAGAAGCAGACAGTGAAGAAGAGTATGTATACCCGGCATATTCACCAGGCTGCATCCAATATGTATAACCCAGAGCATAGGCATAGCAATTATAATTCATATAATTGTTGTTCCATGTGTTGAGTATTGTACTATCTTGAAGTGTATAGCGAAGTGATTGTGTCTTTTCGTCAGGAATATAACCTAAAGAGGATAACGTTTTGACAACGCTAAGTTGTAACTCATAAATGTTACGATCTCCGTATAAGCGATTAACCAGAACACCTTTATCATGAATATCTTGTATGGCCCAGGATACCATTTCTTCTTTGAAAGATAGTTCTTCATTTTGCATGGATGCAGACAGAACCAATCCGTGTGATATTAGGAATTCATACTGTTCGGACGCTGACATTTCTAACAATGCATCAAAATCATCTGTTTTATCAGATTGATCTGATGATAATGCCATAACTGTTTGCCCTGTAGCAATTAAGATGAGTGATAAAGAGATGAGTAAACTACAGAATTTTTTGAACATTTCGTTGGTCTCCTTTTCGTAGAGTCTTGGCTTCTTCAACTACATTGTCCGAAGATATAGTCTGTAATTGAAGGACATCTGTGTACAATATGTGTGGAATTGAAAATATGGGTAATAGTGTTAATAATTTAAAATAGATTTATAACCTATAATCTGAACTGTTGCACGTGATAATTGGTTTTTTACGATAAATCTAAAGTGAATAATTGACGTTTTGTTCATCACAAATTACGATATTGGTAGAAACAGGAGAATAACAATCATATGTACAGAGAAGAAAAAGAAGCTTTGAATTCGGTGACGTATACGTATTATGTATCAACGATCTCTAAAAGAGATATGCTGGACCACATTGTGACAATTCTGGAAGATGATGACATCAAGAGTCATGGCATTATCGTAACAGAACCTACGCCGGATGAGGAATGGTCCGGACTGCCTCTGGAGATGCCGGAATTACCAGTCAGAGAAGTATTCCTGGATAAATATGAAAAGATTAATTTTTCCGGTATCACTGCAATCATGGAATATCATGGTATGCCGATCATGTTGTCCTATCGTCCTATAGATAAAACGATCTCCATTATCATACCGAAGGAAACCAGAGCATCCATCGATGAAATCGAAAAGAACGTTATTCCGGATGAAATCGATGATAATCCGGCAGTACCGGGACAGACAAACTAACCCGAGTCTTAAAGTGAACCTCTGAGTTTAACTGACATAAGAGGTTCCTTTTTTTATCGGATCTGCGTTGACACAGTGTCAACGAAGGGGGCATTATGTGGTTGCTGACACGGTGTCAGTGAAAGGAGCTCTTATGATCAAGGGAACACCTGAATTGATCGCAGGACGCAGAGAAGAAATCATCAACGCCTGTGAAAAGCTTTACCAGACCATGAGTTTTAAAGAGATCACACTGAAGGAAATCGGGAATGTTGTCCCGTTCTCCAGGCCGACGATCTATAACTACTTTCAGACCAAGGAAGAGATATTTCTTGCGCTTTTTGAAAGGGAATACGACCGCTGGAACAAAGACCTGACCGCTATCCTGGATGGATATGAACAAATGACGAGGAAAGAACTTTCGGAAAAGATTGCGGCATCCTTAGCCGGCAGGGAACAGCTCCTCAAACTGCTTTCCATGAATAACTACGATATGGAGGCAGAAAGCCGCCAGGAACTGCTCACTTCGTTTAAGAAATCTTATGGCAGGTCTCTGGAACTCATGAATATGTTATTTCAGAAATACTGTCCGGAGATGTCTGAACAGGAGATCCGGAAACTGATCTACATTTTCTTCCCGTTCATGTTTGGTATCTATCCGTACACATCAGTCACGGAGAAACAGCGTACAGCCATGAATGACGCAGGAATTAGCTTTGAATATCAATCTGTTTATAAACTTGTCTATAACTGTCTGATTCGTCTTCTTGAAGAAGATAAGAAAGAAAAGGAGTAAGGATAATGGCAAACAAAACTTTAGTAGCAGTGTTCTCCGCCAGCGGTGTAACCAAAAGAGTTGGTGAAAAGATTGCCCGTATCGCAGGTGCGGATTTCCACGAAATCACACCGAAGAAACATTACACATCCGATGATCTGAACTGGATGAACAAGAGAAGCCGCAGCAGTGTGGAGATGAATGATCCGACATCCAGACCGGAACTTGCGGAGAATGATCTGGATATGGCTTCCTACGATACAGTAATCATTGGTTTCCCGATCTGGTAGGGTATTGCGCCGAGGATCATTGAGACATTCCTGGAAAGCTATGATTTCAGCGGAAAGAAGATCATTCCCTTCTGTACATCCGGAGGCAGCGGTGTAGGAAGAAGCGACACAGAGCTGCATAAGAATGTCAGCGGTGATGTGAAATGGGAAAAGGGTGTAAAGATCAATCGTCCTAACGAAAAAGAAATCCGGAAGTGGCTGGATAACGTACTGTAAGAGGTAAAGGAGCACCGGAATGAAATATACGAAACTTGGTAATTCAGACTTGATGGTATCCCGTATTTGTATGGGCTGTATGGGCTTTGGGGATGCCGGGAGAGGACAACACAGCTGGACAATTGATGAGGAACATTCCCGTGAAATCATCAAGCGTGGTCTGGATCTGGGTGTAAATTTCTACGATACGGCAATCGCATACCAAAGCGGTACCAGTGAGCAGTATGTAGGACGTGCGTTACGTGACTACGCAAAGCGGGAAGATGTCGTCGTCGCCACGAAGTTCCTTCCCCGTACACCGGCAGAAATTGAGGCAGGAATCACCGGTCAGCAGCACATTGAAAACATGATCAATACCAGTCTCAAGAATCTCGGTATGGATTATGTGGACCTCTATATCTATCACATGTGGGACTGGAATACTCCCCTATACGACATCATGGAAGGACTGAACCGTGTTGTACAGGCAGGGAAGGCCAGATATATCGGTATCTCCAACTGCTTCGCCTGGCAGCTTGCCAAAGCCAACGCACTTGCGGAAAAAGAAGGATTCGCAAAGTTCGTTTCCATCCAGGGACATTACAACCTGATCTTCCGTGAAGAAGAGAGAGAAATGGTCCCTTACTGTGAGGAAGAAAATATCGCCCTGACACCGTACAGTGCCCTTGCGGCTGGAAGACTTTCCAGGCTTCCCGGAGAAGGAGGCACAAAACGCGCACAGGAAGATACGTATGCCAAATTCAAGTATGACGCAACCGCAGAACAAGATAATATGATCATTTCCCGGGTTGCGGAATTAGCCGAGAAATATGGGGTATCCATGACAGAGATCTCTCTGGCATGGTTGTTGACCAAGGTGACATCCCCGGTAGTAGGCGCCACAAAGCTTCACCATATCGAAGGCGCTGCCAAGGCAACAGATCTGGTGCTCAGTGATAAAGATATCAGCTATCTGGAAGAGCCGTATGTACCGCATCCGTTAGCCGGTGTAATGGCTCAGAATAAACCCGCAAACGCAAAGGAAAAACACGTATGGTCTACAGGAGACCAGAAGATCGGAGGAAAAGAAAATGAGTAAGAAAATCGTACAGACCGCAGGCAGAAACCAGCTTGGAGAATTTGCGCCGATGTTTGCGCACCTCAATGATGATGTATTATTCGGAGAAGTGTGGAACGAGGAAGCTATCGATGTGAAGACAAAATGTATTATCACAGTTGTATCCCTGATGGCATCCGGAATTACGGATTCTTCTCTTGGCTATCACCTGCAGAACGCGAAAAACAATGGTGTGACCAGGGAAGAGATTGCGGCAATCATCACGCACGCAACGATGTATGTCGGCTGGCCGAAGGGCTGGGCAGTCTTCCGTATGGCCAAGGAAATCTGGAACGAAGAACAGCCTGCGTTCACAGAAAAAGATCGTTACCAGAACACGATCTTCTTCCCGGTTGGCGAACCGAATGTGGCTTATGCGCGGTACTTTGTCGGCCAGAGCTATCTGGCGCCTGTTTCCACAAAACAGGTTTCAATCTTCAACGTGACATTTGAGCCGGGATGCCGGAACAACTGGCACATCCATCATGCGAAAAACGGCGGCGGACAGATGCTGATCTGTGTCGGAGGCAGAGGTTATTATCAGGAATGGGGTAAGGAACCTGTCGAAATGACACCCGGTACAGTGATAAACATTCCTGCAAATGTCAAGCACTGGCATGGCGCAGCGCCGGATTCCTGGTTCTCTCATCTGGCAGTGGAAGTAGCCGGAGAAGATACCTCTGCGGAGTGGTTTGAGCCGGTCAGTGATGAGGATTACAGCAAATTGAAATAAAGGTTTTTATGAGAATAAACAAGATATTTAAGTTAATGGCGGCACTGATCATGCTCTGTGTGCTGACAGCCTGCGGAAGCCAGACAACATCTTCCGCACCGGTCAGTACGGAAACTACTGCAGAAACTGTATCAGAATCGAAAGAAATAGAAACAGCGCCTGATACTGAACCGGCAAAGACAAACACAGATAGGAGCGTACTGGTCGTGTATTTCTCTGCGACAGGGACGACAAAAGGTGTCGCAGAAAAGATTGCGTCTATAATGAATGCGGATCTTTACGAGATCCTTCCCTCAGAACCCTATACCAGTGAAGACCTGAACTACAGTGACAAAAACAGCCGTACATCCGTTGAACAAAATGACAAAAGTATAAGGCCTGAGATTGGAAGTGATCCTGTAGAGATTCACGGATATACAACGGTATTTCTCGGGTTCCCAATCTGGTGGGGAGAAGAACCCAAGATCATGGAGACCTTTGCGGAAAGCTATGACTTTGACGGAATCACAGTGATACCGTTCTGCACATCCGGAGGAAGCGGGATAGGTACGGCAGAATCTGATTTGAAAGATCTTGCCGGTAGTGGTAACTGGATCGAAGGCAGAAGATTCGGAGGAAATGTATCAGAAGCGGATCTTCAGTCCTGGATCGATGAACTGAAATGAAAATAAAAAAGTGAACCTTCCTGTCGGAAATGCCGGCAGATAAGATTCACTTTTATTTATACTTCAGTGTTCTGTTTCGGTATATTCTTTAGCGGCTTTGAGGAAGTAGTCTACGTCATCCTCGTTGTTGAAGCCTCCAAGGGATACCCTGAGATATGCCTTACTGCTTACACTTAACGCGATATTCTTTGTACGCATGAAGTCGAAGATCTTGCGTGGATTTTCCGGACGCATGGAGATGATTCCCAGGTGTTCTTTCGGGTCCTCCGGTGTGATGATCGGGAAACCGAGCTCTTTTAATCCCGCATATAACCTGTCATACAGTTTCATGACATGCGCGTGGATGTTCTCTACACCAACATTCAGGATGATCTGTAAAGCATCGTGCAGGACATAGATGCCGGGATTGTCCAGAGAACTGTTTTCCATCTTCCGTGCGTTGGTTTCATCCGTGCAGTAGATTTCCCAGCCGTCTCCGGTTTTCCTGATATCTGTGCAGAACCCTGCTGCGACGTATACGGGATGTACCTTCTTCAGTAATTCTTCTGTATAGACGGTAAAACCGATACTGATGACGGAATTCAGCCCTTTATATCCTGCGGCGTTCACTCCTGAGACATGCCATTTCTGCATATCAAACGGTTCCAGACCAAGACTCTGTATGGCATCTACGATCAGGAATATACCTTTCTCTGCACACTGATGCCCCAGTTCTTCCAGATCGATACGATATCCGTTCTTGGATTGTACATGGCTGACCAGCATCATCCGCGTATGTTCATCTGTCAGTGACATCAGTTCCTGCACAAGGATCCGTTCGTCTTTTCTTGTGGGGAGGATACGTACTTCAATACCACGAGTCTTTGCGGCGTTGAGCGCAGGCATGACGACTGACTCATGCTCGATGGCGGCGGTAACCACGTTATCTCCCGGCTCAAACTCAAATCCCTGCAGGATCGCGTTCAGACCTTCGTTCGTATTTCTGGTAAACGCGATCAGATCCGGACTCTGCGCATTGACCAGCTGTTTGATCATCTCTCTGGTTTCATCTGCCACGATGAAGTGAGACAGTCTTCCGGGACCTCCGCGTTCCACGTTTACCGCTGCCTTGTCCCAGTCATTGAAGTATTTCTCCATGGCTTTCCTGCCGAAGAGTGTACTTCCGCAGTCATAGGCCTGATCCAGATATACACAGTGATTGCAGGCATAAAACAGTTTGCGGTATTCTTCCTGCCAGCTCATATTTACTCCTTGTCTAATACATATGCGGCTGCCGCGAGATCTTCCGCAGCCATACCCAGAGATTCAAAGATCGTAATATCCTGGTCGGAAAGACGTCCCTGGATCTTTTCGTTAAGTAACTGTCCGATCGTTCCCAGAAGATGATCTTCCGTGATCAGTTTTTCCTTGAGAGGGAAGAGGAAGTCTCCGCTTTCATGCATGACAGATTCTACACTGTCACAGAATAATCTGGCTTTCTGTACCAGGATTCCCGGAAGTTCTCTTGCGGTAGGTGTACATGCGCCTACAGCGTTGATATGCGTGCCTTCCTTGATCCAGGAGACATGTAATACAGGACTGCTGGAAATTGTCAGTGTACAGACGATATCCGCTGTTTCCACAGTTTCCTGCACCGATGAACAGGCAATGACATTCACACTGTATAATGCCTGCGCTTCACGGGCAAAGGTCTGCGCTTTTTCCTCAATCTGATCATAGACACGTACTTCACTGATCTCGCGTACTTCCCGGATTGCGGCGAGATGGGACCATGCCTGATGACCACAGCCGATCAGCGCCAGAACAGATGCGTCCTTCCGCGCAAGCAGGTCTGTCGCTACAGCGCTGCATGCGCCGGTACGAATGCCGGTGACCGACATCGCGTCTACGATTCCCTTCACACTGCCGGTCTTTTCGTCATAGACGATGATTTCTCCCTGGTGGGACGGCAGATTCTGTAAATAGTTTTTCGGATAGACACTGAGGATCTTCATGCCAAAATAACCATCATTGAAGTATGCGGGCATAGCAGCCATGATGTTTGTGTTTGGCATGGGAATCACGGTACGAAGATACTGCGTACATTCTCCGAGATCTTCTTTACGGAAGGTCTCTATCATCAGGGAGACACATTCAGCGGAAGATAATCTGTGCTTTACATCTTCAGCACTTAAGAAAGGTATAGATGTCATGGAATCACCTCATTTCAACATCAGTTCAAATCCTTCTTTATAGATCTCTTTTAATTGTTGTTTTTCTGTTTCACTTAATGCGATTTCCGGTGATGAATCTCCCTCAATCGTACCGGAATGCTCAAAGACGACTTTCCCGCTGCGGACAAAAAACACGTGCGGTGTATACAGGTGCGGGATTCCTTCATCATCTGTTTCCAGATAATCCCCGAGATATTCAACCACCAGGTCATAGTCTTTCAGATCGGTGTTTTTCTGCCAGGTCTTGTCTTTACGTGTATTGACATAACCTACAGTACACTTATATTCCTTTGCGGTTTCATTCAGAACCGGCATCGCTTCATTACACCAGGGACACTGGGAAAAGCCGAAATATACAGCGAATGTACTTTCGGAGTCCATGGTCTTTTTCAAGTCTTCCGCAGTCATGTCAAAGAAGACATGGTCTTTATCCGTAAACCCTTCATACCCGCTCATATCGGATTTCGCAAAGGGAGAATTACTGGTGGAACGGAAGAACATGATCACCAGAATGATCAGCGGTACAAGATAACGAAACCTCTTCATATCACAAATTTTAAAACAAGACCGGGGAGAAAAAAAGACCTGTTCTACAGGCCTTTTGAATCAGAAGGTAAATGTTTCAGGGGCTCCGGTAAAGGAACTGAATTCTGCTTTCCCGTTCTCAATATAGAGAACCTGGGTGTTGTCATCGTTGACATCATACCTGGATTTCAGACCGGGATAGTTATCCAGCATATCTGCCTTGGCCTCAATACGCGGATCATCCACGAGATTCCCGCTGACTCTGAGCCATGTGCCATCCTTGTATGCGCAGATCTCAAACTTGGGGTTGGCTGCCAGCTGCTTGGATACAGGTTTTACCTTGCCTGTCTGGATATAGAGTTTTCCTTCAAACAGATTAATGGTACCGAAGGGACGTACTCTCGGCTGATCTCCGTCTACAGTTGCCAGATAGTAGGTTTGTGCTTCTTTTAAGAATTTACATACTTTTTCGATTCCTGTCATAGTTTACTCCTTCCATGTGAAATGATTCCCGGCTCCGATCTCAAAGTGATATTTGACGATACCCAGATCAACGTTGGAAAAGGGCCCGGATTTAGTGGTGATGCGTACCTGATCGGGTTCCTGATAATTCAGGTAGAACTTCTGCTGGTTGACCGCTGTAGGCGCCAGTAACGCGTATTCTACACCTTGAACAAACCAGGCAGGAGAGTGATCCGTGATGTTGGAAACGTCCTCTTTCTTCTTGCTCCGGTGGACATGACCATCTTCGGCAGGATAACCAACAGAGATTACCAGACATAGTTTCTCGCCGTCCTCAAGCACATAGCGGGCTTTATTCTTGCGGTATGTGCCGCCTACCCAGCAAGTCCCAAGACCCAGCGTTTCCGCAAACAAAACGATTCTTTCTCCGTAATATCCGCACAGTTTATCCAGTTCCGGTGTATTCTTTCCCACCAGAGCGATATAGGAGTGAACGTTGCGGAAACCTCCGTAATGCGCAAGTAATCCTTCAAAAGCATCTTTCTGGCCGGTGATCAGCTGAATGTGAAGACCACTCTCTGTGTTGCACAGAGAGATCTCTTCCTGTAGTTTGTTCCGGTGTTCTTCGGAAAGAGGTTCGTCCTTATACTTACGTATGGAATGTCTGTGAATGATCGCTTCCTGAATTGTCATAGTTATACCTCAATTCTATTGTAAACGCGTTTCCGGTTTTGTTGAATATCGATGTGGTATATACTTATGTCATACAGAAGAAACAGAGGATAAATCATGAACGGATTACTGGTATTTCAAAGTGATTTCGGGCTTGTGGATGGTGCTGTAGCCGCCATGACAGGAGTTGCTTTAAGCGTGGATCTGAATCTGAAAATTCATGATCTGACCCACGAAATCCCTCCCTTTGATACGTTTGAGGCGAGTTTCCGCCTCCTTCAGGCAGTCCCTTACTGGCCATCCGGCACTGTTTTTGTGACGGTGGTGGATCCCGGGGTGGGCAGTAAACGTAAGAGTATTGCGGCACGTACAGCCGGAGGACAATACATCATTACTCCGGACAATGGTTCCCTGAGTCATATCGCCAGAGTCATCGGAATTGACGAAGTGCGGGAGATCCGGGAAAGTGTGGGCAGACGGAAAGACAGCGATTACTCGTATACCTTCCACGGCAGAGATGTCTTTGCGTACACAGGAGCTCTGCTGGCCTCCAATCAGGTGACATTCGAAGAGATCGGAGATGTTATCCCGAAGGAGAGTATTGTCCTGCTGGAAGGCCTTCAGGCTGTAGTAGAAGAAGACCGTGTTACCGGAACGATTGAAACCCTGGATGTACGTTTCGGAAGTCTGTGGACCAATATCTCACGGCAGATGTTTGAACAACTGGGAATACAGAGCGGAGATACTCTGGATGTGTCGATCACCAACGGCAAGACCAGGGTATATCATTCGTTTGTGGACTATGGTCATACATTTGCGGATGTGGAGATCGGGGAACCTCTTCTCTATGTCAATTCCATGGATCATATCGGTCTGGCCATCAACCAGGGGAATTTCTCACGCGCGTACAATATCGGTATACGTGAACCTTGGAGAATTACCGTAAAGAAGATATAACCGGAATCCTGTACCTGCTTTTCACCACCCTGAAAAGTTTTCTGAAAAGTGTTGACAAGTGACACCCCTCTGCTAAAATAATTACAAAGCGATGAAGAGAAGAGTAGTCTTTTCGGAAGGTCAAAGAGAGTCCCGTGAGCTGAGAAGGGATACCGGAGGATCAGATGAACATGGTCTTGGAGCTGCGTGTCCGATAGTTAGGGCATGACGGAATTCCCCGTTATCAAGGAAAAGAGTATGATGGTACTCTGTGAGGCGGATGCAGTGATGTATCCGTAAAAGCAAGGTGGTAACACGTGGTAATCCCCGTCCTGGCATTGTTCAGGACGGTTTTTTATTACAAGGAGGATATGCCGTGATCACAATAAGAGGGTTAAAGAAAACATTCCGGATCGAAAAACAGTTTGTCCATGCGGTTAACGGAGTAGATCTGGATATTTCCGAGGGGGAGATCTTCGGGGTTGTCGGATACTCCGGTGCCGGTAAATCCACGCTGGTACGCTGTATCAACTTTCTGGAGATTCCGGAGGAAGGCAGTATAACGATCAATGGCTTTGGAACATTTACCGCAAGAAACGGTAAGTTGTTCCACAAGGATGATGAGAACGGTGCAGAGAAACCTGCAACAGATAAACAACTCAGACAGTTACGCCGGAATATCGGAATGATCTTCCAGCACTTCAATCTGTTAGACAGAAGTACGGTATTTGAGAATGTGGCCTATCCGCTTCAACATACCGGGAAGACAAAGACAGAGATCGCTGCCAAGGTAAGGGAACTGCTGGAACTGGTAGACCTTTCTGATAAGATCTATTCTTATCCGAGTGAACTCTCCGGCGGACAGAAACAAAGAGTCGCGATTGCCCGGGCACTGGCTAACGATCCGAAGATCCTG
Organism: Solobacterium sp.; assembly: GCA_017512555.1. Lineage (GTDB taxonomy): Bacteria > Bacillota_I > Bacilli_A > Erysipelotrichales > Erysipelotrichaceae > Bulleidia. The sequence continues at coordinate 13,999 of JAFWFE010000041.1, forward strand.
CTCAGTGATGAGGCTACTTCAGCGCTGGATCCGGATGTCACGGAATCTATTCTGAAATTGCTGAAAGACCTGAACCGGAAACTGGGGCTGACTGTGATCCTGATTACTCACGAGATGGCAGTTGTTCGGTCGATCTGTGACAGGGTCGCTGTCATGGAGAACGGGAAAGTTGTAGAGGAAGGCAATGTCTACGGTATCTTCGCTGATCCGAAAGAGAATGTCACAAAGAGGTTTGTCAACGCTTCGTTCGGTCTCAGTAACCTGGATAAACTGACAGAATCCGGACTTGTAAACATTACTCCGGACAGTAAACTGGTGAGGCTGACCTTCAGCCAGGAAAGCGTAGGGGAAGCGCTGATATCACAAGTATCCCGTAAGTTTAATGTCAGTTTGAATATCATTCTCGCGAATGTGGAGATCCTGCAGGATGCGCCTCTCGGGGCTCTGATCATCCTGGCCAAAGGAGACCGCGCAGACGTAGAGAACGCACTGAAATATATTGAAGAACAGAATGTGAAAGTGGAGGTGATAGTTGATGGGATGGATTGAGTCAATTCTGCCGAATGTAGTGATCTACTGGAAGGAATTCATACAGAGTTGCAGTGCTACCGGACAGATGTTCCTGATCGGCGGAAGTATATCTCTGGTCATCGGCTTCTTCTTCGGAGTATTGCTGATCATCACCAGATCCGGAGGAATCAATGAAAACAAATACGTTTACGGATTCCTGAACTTCTTCATCAACATCTTCCGCTCCGTACCGTTCATTATCCTGCTGATCTTCCTGATCCCGTTTACGAGATCGATCATGGGTACTGCCATTGGTGTAAAAGGCGCAATCATACCTCTGTGCTTCGGCTGTGTTCCCTTCTTTACCAGACAGGTGGAAACAGCACTTGCGACGGTAGATCCGGGCAAGGTGGAAGCCGCAAGAGCCATGGGCAGCGGTACACCTGGTATAGTCTTCCGTGTATACCTTCACGAAGCTGTACCGGATCTCATCCGTGTAATCACGATTACAGCGATCAGCCTGATTGGTCTTACCACCATGGCGGGTGCTGTAGGTGCCGGAGGAATCGGAAGTTTCGCTATCAACTACGGACAGAATCTCCATCATCAGGATATCGTTAACGTATGTGTCGTACTACTCCTGGTATTGGTGTCTCTGATCCAGACCATGGGAAACACATTTGCCAAGAAAACCACAAACAGATCATTATTCAGAAAAAAGGACTGAAAGGAATTGAAATATGAAAACTCTGACTAAGATTATCAAGGCAGTATCAGCTGCTGCTATCGCACTCTCACTTACCGCATGCGGAAGCTCTTCTTCACAGGGATCCACATCCACACCTTCTGAACCGATTAAGATCGGTATTCCGGATGACGCCACCAACGGCGGAAGAGCTATCAAACTTCTGGAAAAAGCAGGACTGATCAAGGTTGATCCGGCTGCCGGGTGGGTACCGGAATTGAAGGATGTCACAGAATATCTGTACAATATTGAGATCGTTCCTACACAGGCGAATACACTGCCTTCCACACTGGATGACTTCGGTGCTTCCACGATCAATGGTACATATGCGATCCCGATCGGTCTGATACCTTCCAAAGACGGACTCATCATTGAAAATCAGGCAGATGCAACAGGTTCAGGAGAAAAGAATCCGTTTATTAATGTTATCGTTGCCAGAACGGAAGACAAGGACAACCCGACATACAAGAAAGTCGTGAATGCATTCAATACCGACTATGTTGCGCAGTTTGTCATTGCGAAGTATCTGGAAGCCTCCATTCCTTCCTGGGACTGGAAACCTACGGAACTGAGTGATGAAGAAATCGTGGATGAAGTTGATCATTATGAATCTGACGCTGCCGGCAAGACCGTGGTAAAAGTCGGTGTATGCGGTGCCAGCAACGATTCCTGGAAAGCTGTTCAGAAGATTCTGGATGACAACGGAGACAACATCTATATCGAACTGGTGCGTTTTGATGCATATACTCTGCCGAATGAAGCACTGAACAGCGGTGAAATCGATCTCAACTCTTTCCAGCACTACGCATATCTTGAAAAGGAATGCAGCACACAGGGCTATGACCTGACCGTTATCGGTGATACAAACATGGCTCCCCTGACACTTTATTCCAAGAAGTTCACATCTGTAGATGAACTCAAGGAAGCTGCAGGTAAAAAGTAAGGAGATCGGTATGACAGACGTAAAAGAAAAAATCGCGGCATTTGCGGATGAACACGGGAAAGAATATCAGGATATCTCTCTGGCGATCCATGCGAAACCGGAAGTATCCAACTATGAATTCTTCGCATCCAAAACGCTGAGTAACAAGTTAAGAGAAGAAGGATTTGAGATTGAACTCCCTGCGGCTCACCAGCGTACAGGTTTTGCGGCATATTATAAATCCGGCAAACCCGGACCGGTCGTTGTCTTCCTTGCGGAATATGACGCTCTTGCAGGTCTGGGACATGGCTGCGGCCACAATATCTTCGGGGCGACATCTTCCCTGGCCGGCGCGGCTCTCAAGAGTGTCATTGATGAGATCGGCGGTGAAGTACGTGTCTACGGTACACCTGGTGAAGAAGGCGGCGAAGAAGGAAGCGCGAAGGGCAGCTTCGTACGTGATGGATACTTCAAGGATGTGGATGTGGCATTGTGCGTACATCCCGGAAGTACTCCCACAAACGGATTATCTACAAGAAACCTGGCAAATGCGCCGGTAGATATCGAATTCTGGGGCAAACCCGCACATGCGGCTGCCGTACCGGAACAGGGTGTAAACGCTCTGGATGCGCAGATCCTGGTGTATAACGCAATCAGTGTACTGCGTCAGCAATTGCCGACAGATGTACGTATCCACGGTATTATCACCGACGGCGGTACAGCTCCGAACGTCATCCCGGAATACACAAAGTCCAAGTATTACCTGAGAGCTGCCTCAAAGGAAACAGTCGATATGGTCTATGAGAAAGTAGAGAAGATCGTTCAAGGCGCAGCGTTACAGACAGGTTGTGAAGGAAAGATGCAGTTATTCCAGAACTTCGTGGAAAACATGGTGCTGACACCTAAACTGGATCAGGTATGGGTCAAGAATATGAATGCTCTGGGTCAGGAATGTGAACCGCAGACATGGAAAGTATCTCCGGGTTCAAGTGATGTCGGAAATGTCTCCCAAGTCGTTCCTTCCATTCAGCCGCATATCAGTATTACAGATGTTACGGTTCCGGGTCATTCCCAGGGTATGGTTGAAGCTTCCTGCTCCGAGAAGGGCATGAAGTCGATTATCATTGGTGCCAAGGCTCTGGCGTGGACAGCTGTAGATATCCTGACCAATCCGGAATTACTTGCGGAAGTCAAGGAAGAACACGCGTACAACGTAGCGCATCAGAAAGAAGTATAACCATTTAGTTTGAATCATACAGAAAACGGATTGTTTGGAAACAACAGTCCGTTTTTTTCGCCCCGGATGAAACACATCATTCCGGAGAATAAGTGTTGGAATTCTTAATCTGTGGGGTATAATTGTTATGATGGTTAGAATTAACTAACTGCAATATGAGGAGGCTCATCATGAGACGTCAGGAACTGGACTGGTCACGGATTACACATTTACTGAAACTGGGTATCTGCGCTTCTTTGGTAGTCCTGGCGGGTGATATGATTCTGGGCTGGGGTGCTTCGGATCCTACAGTAACTGAGCTTCCTGCCGTATATGCGAGATATCTTTCTGTTTCTGAGGGAAGGATCATCGCTTCAGCAATCCTTGGCTTGATTGGCATTCCGGTTGAGTGTCTGTGCTGGTTTGCGGTTTACCGGATGATTCAGCCGTATTCTGAAAAAGCTGCGCATATGTATCGTGCCGGTATTATCGGTTGTCTTACTTTCGGCGCCTGTGGTGTACATGTCCCTTGTTGTATGACCGTTTATCTGTTGAAACACTTTTATGCGGATAATCCTGCGACAGTTGTACAGGAGATCCTTCCCTTACTTGGCTGGTTTTTGTTTCCTGCCATGGTGATATTCCTGGTATTCTTTTTCCTTACAGCCATTGTTCAGATACGGGCATTCCGCCAGGGTCGTACACCACTTCCCCGAAAGTGCTGGATATACTCCTTTTTGTCTGGCATAGTCTGGATCATCCTGATGCGTATAATTGGTGATCATGCCTTGACGAATGCTTTGTCTACAGGATGGATCAGTATAGGGAACTTGTGGATGATGGGCGGCTTGCTGATCCATGCAAAGAAGGTGATTTCATGACGATCCATGAGTTTGGAAAAGAAAACGATAAGGTTATTGTGTTGATTCATCCCTCCCTGGTTCTGTGGGATTACTTTGAATATGTGATACCTTTACTGCAGGACCGGTATCATCTGGTGATCCCTGCGCTTCCTGGGTATGACGAAGAGATGCCGGGAGATTTCACCAGTGTGGAGAAGATTGCGTCAGAGCTGGCAGTTTGGCTGATCAGAAAGGGATATTCAGAGATTGAGTGTATCTATGGTTGTTCCATGGGTGGATCCATCGTCGCAAGATTCCTGGCAGACCGCAAGATAAGCGTTAAAAGCGCTGTCATGGACGGAGGAATTACACCGTATCAGCTTCCCCGGATCGTAACGAGATTCATCGCTGTACGAGATTTTTTGATGGTATATATGGGTAAACTCGGAGGCATAAAACTTCTGGAAAAAGCGTTTACTTCTGATGAGTATTCTGAAGAAGATCTGAAGTATGTCGGAAAGGTACTGAAGTTTATCAGCGCGAAGACGATCTGGCGTACCTTTGAGTCCTGTAATAACTACGATATGCCGGAAACGATCCTGACGAATTGTCATCATATCGAATACTGGTATGCGAAGACAGAGGAGAAAGCCAGAAAATGGGATATCGGGTATATCCGGAAACAGTTCCCGGATGTGGTATTCCGTGTGTTTGAGGATAATGGTCACGGCGGACTGGCGATTTTAAAACCGGAACGATTTGTTTCAGAGCTTGAGAGAACGATGGGAGAGTAAGAAGATGAAATATACTGGTATGCCTGCGGGAATGTGGATGTTGTTCGGCGGATCATTCAAAAAGAATCTGGTATCTGTCCTTGGGTACAGCAAAAAAGAATCCGCGGAGATCACAGCTTCCGCAAAGAAGAAATACAAGGAGATCATCAAGAAACTCCCGGAGTTTGAAAAAGCCGACCGGTTCAAGATGAATATCGTGAATTGTGCAGTGTTGTCTGCGTTTCTTTTGAGTATGGAGAAGAAACCAACAGTAGATCAGATGACAGAATACTATGCGCAGTCCATGATGATTAGACCTATGCAGTGGTTCTGCCGGATGAGCGGTAAGAAGAAGTTTACGGAAAAAGATATTCAGGGGATGAAAGCGACAGCTTTACTGAATGCGGCAGACCGGAATCCCTATTCCTGGAATATGGATTTCCTGCCGTATCCTGACGGAAGCGGATATGAGGCACGTTTCTCCCGATGCGGAATCTGTACGCTGATGAGAGAACTGGGGTTGTATGAGTTTGTGCCGGCTATGTGTCATCTGGATTACACCATGAGTGATGCGGGCGGTGTTTCTGATTTCATCCGTGAGTATACACTGGCTTCCGGAGGTCCTTACTGTGACTGCGGATATAAAAAGAAAGGGTATATACGGACATGAAGACGGTAATCTGGGGATTGCTGATTCCCTTTATCGGTACGGCGGCAGGTGCTGCCTGTGTCTTCTTCCTGAAGAAGGATCTTAAGACAGGCGTACAGCGCGCATTGACTGGTTTTGCGGCAGGAGTGATGGTTGCGGCATCGATCTGGAGTCTGATCGTTCCGGCAATCGAGCAGGCATCCTCTAGAGGCAGATGGGCATTTCTTCCGGCATTTATTGGTTTTTGGCTGGGTATCTTATTCCTTCTTCTTCTGGATCACGTGATACCGCATCTGCACAGGAATATTGATCAGGAAGACCAGACCGAAGGACCCAAGAGTAAACTGAACCGGACGATTATGATGGTACTGGCTGTAACCCTGCACAATATACCGGAAGGTATGGCAGTAGGGGTAGTTTATGCCGGATTACTCTCAGGGTCTGCGAACATTACTCACGGTGGTGCGCTTGCCCTGGCACTGGGTATTGCGATACAGAACTTTCCGGAAGGAGCGATCATCTCCATGCCTCTGTTTGCGGAAGGAAAGAGTAAGCCGAAGTCGTTCTGGCTGGGCGTATTGTCCGGTGCGGTAGAACCGATATTCGGCGGCTTGACAGTCCTGATTGCGAGTCATGTGGTGCCAGCCATGCCATACTATTTGTCGTTTGCGGCAGGGGCCATGTTGTATGTAGTTGTGGAGGAATTGATTCCGGAAATGTCTGCAGGGGAACATTCAAATATTGGTGTTGTGTTCTTTGCGGTTGGCTTCAGTTTGATGATGGCGCTGGATGTGGCGCTTGGATAAGAGGTTCAGATGAAATATCACATAGAGAAGAATACAGTACAGGAAACATTGATCATCCCTTTGTTTGGACGTCTGGTGTGTTCTGAACACTTCCCGGAGTTGTTCTCAGATCCGGAAGCGAAACGGATCTGTGACTCGCTGGATTATGATTTTTCGGAGAAACGTAAGAAGATGGAATCTCCGGCAGGACTGTTCGGAGCTTTGGAAGTTGCCCAGAGACAGTATGATTTGTGCTGTGAGGTTGAAGCGTATCTTCGTGATCATCCACGGGCAGCTGTTGTGAATCTCGGCTGCGGACTGGACGATTCCTTTCATAAGTGTGATAACGGTTTGTGTCATGGCTATAACATTGATCTGGAGGATGTGATCCGGGTGAGGGATGAATTACTGCCTGCCGGTGAACGTGAGAAAAATCTGGCATTTGACTTGAATGATTATACCTGGATGGATCAGATTGACGCGTCAGACGGAGCGGTATTCTTTGCGTCAGGAGTGTTCTATTACTTCAAAACAGAAGAAGTAAAACGGTTGTTTACGGCGATGGCAGAGCGTTTTCCCGGGGCTGTACTGGTTTTTGACTCGTGTAATGAACGTGGTGCGAAACTCATGAGGAAGACCTGGCTCAAAGAGGCGGGAATTACAGACGTTGAAGCGTTCTTCTCCCTGGAGGATGAAAAGGAATTGCGGGGCTGGAGCGATCATTTCGCAACTGTTACTGCCAGGAGCTACATGCGTGGTTACCGGGATATTTATAAGAGTGTCAATCTGTTCCACAAGATCATGATTCATTTCTGTGACAGACTGGTAAAGATGAAAATCGTAAAGATTACGTTCAGAGGTTAAATTATGGCAAAGAAAGATTCAGAACATCAGAAGACATCCATGAGTTTATTGTTCCGGGGTAAGGCTATATTCAAGCCGCTGAATACCGGGCGTATTGATGAACATGTGAGTTGTGTCAGAGAGTGGGTCGCAAACATTTTCTTTTATACAAAGAACGGTGTAACGATCATGATCGATGCCGGATATAACTATGAAAGGCTAAAGGAAAAGATGTCCTGGCTGGATATCGACCCGGCTTCGATAAAGCATATACTGATCACTCACCAGGATACCGATCATGTCGGTGCATTGGAACGTGACAGTGATCTGTTATTCAAGAACGCGGCAGTATACATAGGTGAGATAGAAAACCGGTATCTTACCGGAGAAGTACGAAGAAAGGTCATCCACGGGTTGTATAAACTTCCGTTGGTAAAAACAGATAATCAGAAGGTCTTGTTAAAAGACGGGGAGATACTCATGATCGGAGATATCAAGATTGAGTGTATTCTGGTGCCTGGTCATACCTGGGGTCATATGGTCTATCTGATCGATGATGAATATCTGTTCACCGGAGATACGATCTGGTTCGGGGCAGATGGGGGATACAGCTTCATCAGTACGCTTGCGGAAGATAATACGCTGGCTGTCCGGTCTCTGGAAACTCTGGAAAAGAATCTCCGCGCAAGAAAACAACCACTTAAGATCATTACCGGACATACCGGATGGACAGATGATCTGGACTTTGCGTTCCTCCACAGGACTGAAATATGCAAGCCCTTCACGAAGAAGTACACGGATCCTTCGGCACCGTATGATGGTTATCAGGAGGACGATGATACAGAAGAGAACGCAAGGAATGTCCTTCTGGCTAAGGTAACCGTACGGTAAGACTAAAGCATGAAAAACAATATTTAAGTAAGCAGGGTGGAAATATGAGAATTCTGATATTTGGCGCAGGTGTGATCGGCGGTCAGTTATGTCACGCACTCTGTGCCTGTGGTAATGATGTAACGGTGATTGCCCGCGGCGCATGGGCGGAAACACTTCGGAATGAGGGGCTGCGTATCCATCACTATATCCAGCGGAAAGATACCGTGGATCATCCCCGTGTACTGGAAGCACCGGACAATGAGCGGTATGACATTGTGTTTGCGGTCATGCAGTACAGGCAGATGGAAAAGATACTATCTGATCTTGCGCAGATCAACAGCCCCATTGTTGTCCTTACAGGGAATAACCTGTCTGTCGCGGAGATGGAACAGAAAATCCATAAAGAAAGTTCTTCTCATAAAACAGTGTTGTTTGGATTCGGCTCTACTGCCGGAACAAGAGAGAATGGCAAGCTCACAACTGTCCATACAGGTGACGGGCGGCTGACCATCGGGAAAGCGCATGAGGAAATCCCTGGTACGGTGAAGGCGGTTTTACAGCAGGCATTTTCAGGAAGTAAACTCTCCGTGGTTTACTGTGACAACATGGATGCCTGGCTTAAATATCACGCGGCATTTATCCTGCCGGTTGTTTACCTTTGTTATAAAACAGGCTGTGACCTGAAAAAGTCTACACGGGCAGAACGAAAGTTACTGCTTGACGCGGTCAGGGATGCGTATCATCTGCTCATGGCACTGGGATATCCTGTTCGTCCTGTGGGCGACGAAAAATCGCTGGAACCGGGACTGATGAATATGATGGTAAAACTGGTGATCTACGGGATGTCGAAGACTTGGCTTGGCGCGCTGTGTACGACTGAACATTGCCGTCACGCTCCGGGTGAGATGGAAGATCTGGATGAAGCATTTCAGTCGATTCGTGATCGGAAACCGGATTATCCCATGCCTGATTTCGACCGCCTGAGAGCCATGATGCCTTCGTGGGATCAGATCCGGCAAACATATAAGAAATAAACAGAGCTTCAACAAACAATCACGAGGTGAATACTATGCTTTTAACGATATTTCTGGCAATCATATTCTGCGGGGCGATCACACTCCTGTTGATCTCGGCGGTGGCTTTCATTCAGTATGACGGTACCAACAAGTGGTTTTTCTCGTCAGCCCCGAAAGAAGCTCTGGAGATCTTAAAACCCAGAAATGAGGAACTGTTCTATGGCGCCAGGACTATGGGCTGGGTGTTGCTGATCCTCAGTGTTTTGATGATATTGGGCGTGGGAGTGATCTCTGTATGGGACGGGTTTAAAAGTGGCTATTCGTTTATTCAGTTCTTCCTGCGCTTTGTACTGATCTTTACGATCTACAAAGCTTATGACATGATCTTCTTCGACTGGTTTCTCCTCTGTAAATTCCACTTCTTTCAGTATTTTTATCCTGAGGTGGAGAGTGTGTACAACGGCAGAAAGTACGGCTATAACCTCAAAAGCCAGTTGCTGAAA
>JAFWFE010000042.1 GCA_017512555.1 Solobacterium sp.
TCACTGCAGCTGACATAATCGGGCTTTTCTATCCATCTTCCTTCCATATACTTCTCAACACATTTCAATTTGAATTCCCAGTCATACTTCATACAAAAATACCCCCTTTACTGGTTTGTCCAGTTTTGGGGGTACATATCATCCGCGAGGACTGTTTTTCTATGGAACAGATTTACAGAACAGACGATTCAAAACTTCTCTTCCAGGATCTTCTTCGCTTCCTGGTATTTTTCTTCATCAAAGCCTTTCTCAAACTCTGTACATACATGATATGGTTCCAGATCTCCCAGATCTTTGATATCATCCAGAATCACAAACTTATGAATGTATATGTGCTTCTTCAGGTAATCTTTGATTTCATCTTCTCTGAACATGTGCAGGATTTCCGTACATCCCAGGATTTCAATTTCTTCTGACAACCCGGATTTCCTTAAATACTTCGGATAATCCCTGTACTCACGCCAGGAACTCGTAACCACGATCTTAAGATCATATTCCCTGCATAGTTTCTCCACATTCTTCATACAGGTTTGATTAAAAGGTTTCTGCCCGTAATTATATAAATCGGTATTGATCACACCGTCATAGTCCAGAAACAGGATATTCTCAATATCATCGGTCATATCACTGCGTCTCTTCATTTTCCTCCGTAACAGTATATGGTCTATACTTCCGGGACGCAGGAATGACAATACATTCTTCAGTTTCATAGATTTATTATAAAACATGTATACCGGCAGAAAAGAGAAGGATTTCTTATCCTGAACATACCGGTTACTGCAGTCTGTATGTATAATGAAGGACAGATAGGAGTTGATCTGCATTGACTTATGTCGTCCTGCTGATCTGCCGGGATTATGGAATATGAGGTGTCGGTCATGAACAGATTTGAAGAAGAAAGAAAACATTTTCCTGCTGCTTTGACACAAGCTTATCTGGATACGGGAAGTACCGGATTGGTTCCGGATTATGTCTATGAAGGTATAAAGCGTTATATGGAAGGCCGGGTCTGCCGCGGCGGTGACGCTGACTGGGGTGGAAAAGACACCGTTCAGATGATTGCGGAAACAAGGAAATCTCTGGCAGGCATGTTAGGCTGTGAGGCAGAGGATATCGCTCTGGGTTCCAACACTGCGCAGATGCTGGCAATCTTCATCGGTGGTATAGATCTGCGTCCCGGAGATAACGTTCTGGCTTCGGAGGAGATGTTCTGCGGGCAGCGGTACGGCTGGTACTACCGGGAACAGGAAGGGATAGAGATACGGTATATTCCCACAGATCACGGGAAGATCACTCTGGATATGATCCGGAAATACGCGGATGAGCGTACACGTGTAGTAACGCTGGACATGGTGGAAAACACCACCGGGTACAGGATCGGTGCGGAAGAGATCGGGACCTGGTGTCACCAGAACGGGATCTGGTTTGTGTCAGACGCAGCCCAGGCCGCAGGAGCCGTGCCCATTGATGTCAAACGCATGCATATCGATTTCCTGGCCGGTAATGATTATAAGTGGATGATGAACTTCGGCGGTGCCGGATATGCCTATGTCTCCGAACAACTCCGGAACACTCTGAAACAAAGAACTGTGGGATGGATGGCAGATACAGAACTGTTCAAGGCGAAGAAGAAACTGGACAGCGTCACCGGCGCGCAGAAATACGAATACGGGTATCCCAATGTGTCCGGGATATATGGTATCGGGCAGGTTGCCAGAAGATACTGTGAGCTTGGGGCGAAGAACATCGAGCAGTATATCTTATCACTGAACCAGTATCTTGAGCAGAAAGTCAGCGAGCTTCCGTATGTGCACTTCTGGTCGGATTATCCATTAAACAACCGTTGCGGGATCATGATCCTGACGCTGGATGATTCCTGCCCGGTGACCAATGAATCCCTGCAGAAAGCCGGTGTTGCCGCAAGAGTGATCTCCGGAGAGATGTACGGTGCAAAACGTGCTATGCGTATCGCTGTCCATTACTACAACAACACCGAAGACCTGGATCGTCTGATTGCCATACTGGCTGGATAATAAAACAGGAATTATCCAAGTTGAACCTGTCAGATAAAAGTAGACCTTTTTCGGAATAAATCAGACCTCGCATAATATGGGTTATGCGAGGTTTTTGTTGTTTCTTTTTTCGAGCAAAAGTTAAAGAAGTTACTTATGCGATATAGATATTATTCTTTTTTAATATAAGCAGTACTAATTTCTAATCCGCTTAAAATGGAGCATCAGACGGGATTCGAATCCGCGCATTAGGAGGTTGCAGCTCCGCTCTTTAACCGATTTGATACTGCAAGCCAGTTGTTCATTTCGACCAGTGAACACCCTTGTCAAACATTAGATATCGTCCAGGAAATTCTGTTTCTATCTCGAAGCCACTATATTTCTTATTCAGTTCATCCGCCTCTTCCGGTGAATCAACCGGGAAGTAATCCGTATAGTAATCATCATCTTCCATTCCATGATATTCAGAATCCTGTACGAGTATATACCCACCGCATTTCCTGCATCTTCGCAGTGTCCTATTTCCTGTATCCCATGTGAAAAGATTGTGCCCATAGGCATATCCGCCATATTCTATGACATCTTCATGATCCTCCCGCATATGGTCAAAGGCTTCCTTGGCATCTGCCATATTAAATGCTATACATCTGCTCATTGTCTTGTCCTCTTTCACATATTTTCATTTACAAACTTCTTTTTAGAAAAGAAGTTACCCTTCTAATTGTTTTTTGTCAAACCATGCTATTTTACTAAACACTATCGATCTAATTGAGGCCGGCAAAAAAGCATTGTTCCGAATATTATGCTTTTCTAACTTGTTGGCTAAATGGACATCTGCAATGCGACATTTATGGCTGTTATTATTCTTCCCTCAATGCAGGGTCATTAATCACAGGAATACTTGCCGTCTCTTCCCTTGCCGGAAAACGGATCTCCGTTATCTCTGACAGTTGCACGGTCTCCACCAGAAGTCCGTTGATCAGCTGTACTTCCAGATCATCGGAAAGATCATTCCGGATCTCCTTCGCGTTGACGATATAACCGGAATAACAAGAACCATCAGTTAGTGTGACCGTCATGAATTGATTCAGATGTGGCAGTAACTCTTCTCTTTTCATCTTTGTTTATTGTACATCCTCCATGTCACATACATTGAATCATTGTGATATTTTCGTGAATCTATTCCCAAAGCACTGATCAGCAAAAACTGATTATCTTTCTGATCCAGAAAAAGCCATGGGCAATCTATGGATATTGTATCAACTGAAAAGAGAAAGAAGCAATAAGACCGTTCAATTCCTGTTGAAAGCAAATTTCTCCGTGTTATAATTATTTTTGTTTTTTAAAAGCCCGTCCTGTATACCTGTAAAACAGAGTATGCAGGTCATCTAAACATCCTCATATGTTGTGCAAAACATCGTACGGGATACAACCGTGATCAGAACTGATATTTAGACTCTGCATGGATTTTTAGGAGGACTGAAAAATGATCAAGGGCAGGCAGATCTACGAAGGCAAGGCAAAAAAAGTATTTGAAACAGATGATCCGGAGCTGCTCATCGTCTCCTATAAGGATGACGCGACAGCATTCAACGGAAAAAAACGCGGTACGATCACCGGTAAGGGTGTGATCAACAACCGCATGAGCAATCTCCTGATGGAGTATCTGCAGGACAAAGGGATTCCTGCACACTACGTACAGGAACTGAACGAACGTGAGACCCTCGTCAGAAAAGTTTCGATCATACCGCTTGAGGTAATTATCCGAAACGTCTCTGCAGGGTCTTTTTCAATGCGTTACGGTGTTGAAGAAGGTATTCCCTTTGATACTCCGATCATTGAATTCTCATACAAGAATGATGCACTGAATGACCCGCTGATCAATGATCACCACATTCTTGCGCTGAAACTTGCGACTGCTGAAGAACTGAATACGATCAAGGATCTGGCATTCCGCATCAACGATGAACTGTGTGCTTTATGGAAAGAATGCGGTGTAACTCTTGTCGACTTCAAGCTGGAATTTGGCAGATGCTCTGACGGAACCGTGATTCTTGCGGATGAGATCAGTCCTGACACATGCCGTCTCTGGGACAGCAGCACCGCAGAAAAACTGGACAAGGACAGATTCAGAAGAGATCTTGGCGGTGTCGAAGAAGCTTACCGGGAGATCATGGCAAGACTGACAAAGAAACTGGCAGAGGTGAACAAATGAAGCACAGTGCTGTTGTCGGTATCAACTGGGGTGATGAAGGAAAAGGACGGATGGTCGACCTCCTGGCAGAAGAATATGATATCGTCGTACGTTATCAGGGCGGCGGCAATGCAGGACACACCGTGATCAACGATAAGGGCAGATTTGCACTGCATCTGCTTCCGTCAGGAATCTTTCATGACGGTATCGTCAATATTCTCGGCAACGGTGTCGCTGTCGATCCAGAGAATCTGTTTAAAGAAATACAGAATGTCGAAAGTGCAGGCATTCATGTGACCCCGGATAATCTGAAGATCAGTGAAAGAGCTTCTTTACTTATGCCATGGCACCGGGAACTGGATGCACTGGAAGAAGCCAGACTTGCGGATAAGCAGTACGGGTCCACCAGACAGGGTATTGCGCCTTTCTATTCCGATAAGTACCAGAAGAAGACCATCATGGCCGGAGAAGTACGCAGTGAAGAAGAACTGTATGAACATCTGCAGGATCTGCTGGAATGGAAAAATCTGATCATTACCGGTGTATACGGAGGTAAGCCTTATTCGATGGAAGACCTCCGGAAGTGGATCGGTATGTACTGCAAACCTCTGATCCCCTATCTCTGCGATACAGGAAGTTATCTGCGTGAAGCACAGAATGAAGGTAAAAGCATTCTGGCTGAGGCACAGCTTGGTGCCCTGCGTGATCTGGATTACGGCATCTATCCGTATACAACATCATCCACCACACTTGCGGCATATGCGCCGATCGGCAGCGGCTTCCCCGCACTGCAGTTCAACGATGTCATCGGAGTTGTCAAAGCCTACTCTACCTGTGTGGGTGAAGGACCTTTTGTCTCTGAAATGTTCGGAGAGGAAGCAGAAAAACTCCGTAAAGCAGGGGCAGAGTACGGTGCCAAGACAGGCAGAGCCAGACGTGTCGGTGCTCTTGATCTTCCTGCCACAAGATATGGTGCAGAAGTACAGGGGGCTACCCAGCTGGCAGTCACAAAGATGGATATACTGGGCAATATGGACAGAATTCCGGTATGTACAGGATATCTGATCAACGGGAAGGAGACCGATACATTCCCTTTTCCTTCACTGCTTGCGTCCGCCAGACCGGTTATTACTTATGTAAAGGGCTGGTGCTGTGATATCTCCGGTGTACGCAGATGGGAGGATCTGCCGAAAGAAGCACAGGAATATGTTCAGATGATCGAAGAAGCTGCCGGGTGTCCTGTCACATATATCTCCGTAGGTCCCGAACGTGAAAGCATCATCCGAAGAGACAGGAAGCAAACAATGTTTGATGCATATAAGACGAAAGATGCATGCGTACATTGGATACGCTCCTTCTTTGAAGAAAACGGAAAAGGATGCTGTGCTGTGATCGGCATCTCCGGCGGGAAGGACAGCTCAGTTACTGCAGCCCTGTGTGCGGAAGCTTTAGGAAGAGAAAATGTTATCGGCGTGCTGATGCCGGATGGCATACAGAGCGATATTGCCTGTGCAGAGATGCTGGTAAACCATCTTGGCATAAGACATTACACGGTAAATATAGGAGATGCTGTCAGAACTCTTAAGGAAAGTATGCCGTTCCTGTTAAGCAGACAAAGCGAGATCAACCTTCCGCCGAGAATACGCATGTCCGTCCTCTATGCCGTATCGCAGAGTCATAACGGACGCGTAGCCAATACCTGCAATCTCTCAGAGGACTGGGTTGGATATTCTACCCGTTACGGAGACAGTGCCGGAGACTTCAGTCCGCTCAGTCATCTGACTGTACAGGAGGTCAAAGCCCTCGGCAAAGCGCTCGGGTTACCCGCAGAACTCATCGAGAAGGTCCCTTCCGACGGTCTCTCAGGAAAAACAGATGAAGATAATCTTGGCTTTTCCTATGCCGAACTTGACGAATATATACGTACCGGACACATTGAAAACTTACAGAAGAAGGAGAAGATCGATTCCCTGCATAAGAGAAATCTCTTCAAGCTTCAGCTGATGCCCTCATTTGATCCTGAACTGATGATCATTGATAAAGGAGATGACACCCATGAATAACAGGTATGAATCACCACTGTCCTCACGTTATGCCTCAGCATACATGCTGGAACTGTTCTCTGCCGACACCAGATATCAGACATGGCGCAAACTGTGGACCGCACTCGCTGACACCGAAAGAAAACTCGGTCTTCCGATCACGGAAGAACAGGTGGAAGAACTGCGTGCACATATCACGGATATTGATTATGAATGTGTGCGGATACGGGAGAAAGAAGTACGTCATGATGTCATGGCACATATATATGCTTATGGTAAGGCTGCTCCTTCCGCTGCCGGGATCATTCATCTCGGTGCAACAAGCTGCTACGTTACGGACAATGCAGATCTGATCATCTACCGCGACGGACTGAAATATCTGCGCAGGGAACTGCTTGAAGTACTGGCCAACCTGTCTGTCTTTGCGGATAAATATAAGGCAGTTCCCACCCTTGGATATACACATTATCAGCCTGCCCAGCTTGTCACTGTCGGAAAACGTGCATCTCTCTGGATGCAGGATCTTGTCTCGGATCTTGATGAGATCGACTTTGCGATAGACAATATCAGATTTCTTGGCTGCCGGGGTACGACCGGAACCGAAGCAAGCTTCATGGAATTGTTTGAAGGTGACAGCACGAAGATCAATACGATGAATCAGATGCTTGCTGAGAGCTTTGGCTTTACAGAGTGTTTCAGTGTATGCGGACAGACATATCCCCGCAAAGTTGACACAAGGATCCTGAACGCATTGTCATCTGTCGCGCAAAGTCTTTATCGGATGGCCAATGATATCCGTCTTCTCCAGCATGACCGTCAGATCGAAGAGCCTTTTGAAGAGAACCAGATCGGTTCATCCGCAATGGCATACAAACGTAATCCGATGCGGTGTGAAAGGATCTGTTCACTGTCCAGATATCTTATCGCCGATGCCCTGAACGCCCCGATGACAGCTTCTGTACAGTGGCTGGAGCGCACCCTGGATGATTCCGCAAACCGCCGTATATCCATGCCTGAGGGTTTCCTGTGTGCAGATGCGATCCTGCGTCTGGCAAAGAACGTCACTGACGGACTGCGGGTAAACGAAAAGATCATTGACCGCACGGTCAGAGAGTATCTGCCGTTCATCGCTACCGAAAATCTGCTTATGGAAGCAGTGAAACGGGGCGGTGACCGTCAGGAACTCCATGAAATCATCAGAAAGTGTTCCATGGAAGCCACTGCCCGGATGAAGAACGGAGAAACATGTGATCTTTTGGAACGCCTTGCGGCAGAACCATCCTTTGGACTCGGCATGCAGGAGATGAATGACATTCTTGATCCGCAGCTGTATATTGGCAGAAGCTGTGAACAGACAGAACAATTCCTGCAGAAAGTACATCCTCTTCTGGAAGGTATCACCGCCGCAAAGACAGAGATCGATCTATAATTGTGAGGTTTTACTGATGAGTATTCATGAAGAATGCGGTGTTTTCGGCGTTTTTTCAGATCATCCTGTAGATGCCGCAAAACTCTCCTACTACGGTCTCTATGCTCTGCAGCACAGGGGACAGGAAAGCTGCGGTATCGTGATCAATGATGACGGTGTATTCACATCACACAAAGATATCGGTCTTGTCAGTGAAGTATTCACAAAGGATATTCTGTTATCTCTTCCTGAAGGTTCCCTTGCTTTGGGACATACGCGCTACAGTACGACAGGAAAACCCAACCGGGCAAACTGTCAGCCCATCGAGATCAATCACCAGAAAGGCCGTATGGCTCTTGCACATAACGGCAATCTGTCCAATTCATCTGTTCTGCGTACACAGCTGGAACTCTCAGGTGCTATCTTTCATACGACCAGCGATACCGAAACGATTGCGTATATCGTCACCAGGGAAAGACTGAAAACAGATTCCATTGAAGAAGCCTTAAGCAATGCCATGTACACACTGGACGGTGCCTATTCTCTGATCCTGATGTCCCCGCAGAAACTGATCTGTGCAAGAGATCCCTACGGCTTTCGCCCGCTCTGCTACGGCAGAAGAAAAGACGGTACATATATTATTGCCTCAGAGACATGTGCACTGCAGGCAACAGGTGCAGAATTCATACGTGATGTCGATCCCGGAGAGATCCTTGTCTTCAGTAAAAACGGCATACGATCACGCCGGGAGCACTGTAATATAAAGCCTAAGAAATTCTGCATCTTTGAGTATATCTACTTTGCCCGGCCGGACTCTGTCATTGACGGCATCCCTGTGCACGAAGCCAGGATCAAGGCAGGAGAGATCCTCGCACGCACTTCTCCCGTACAGGCAGATATCGTGATCGGTGTACCCGACTCGGGACTGGATGCTGCTCTTGGCTACAGCAGATATTCCGACATACCATACAGTATAGGACTGATCAAGAACAGATATATCGGCAGAACATTTATCGCTCCGGATAACAGGAACGATCAGGTCAGGATCAAATTGTCTGCAGTCGAAAATGAAGTCAGAGGGAAAAAGGTCATCCTCGTAGATGACTCTATCGTACGCGGAACGACAAGCGGCAAGATCGTAAGACTTCTGCGTGAAGCAGGCGCAGCCGAAGTACATATGCGTATTTCCTCTCCGCCTTTCCTCTTCCCGTGTTATTACGGAACAGATATTGACTCTCAGGACAGCCTGATTGCCTGTCAATACTCTTTGGAAGAGATCACACAGATCATCGAAGCAGACTCTCTGGCTTACCTCCCTCTTGAAGAACTGCACAACATGACAGGAAATCACGCATACTGCAGTGCATGCTTCAGCGGAGAATATCCCACCAAAGTATATACTGAGGACAGAAGGGACAGATATGAGAAGAAACTGTCGGAAATAAACAACTGACCGTTAATAAGTATCCACCGGCTGAGCCGGTGGTTTTACATATGCGGGCATAGCCCTGCTCTCAGAACTGCGCCTTACAGCGCAAATGTGGTCTGCGCGAGCACACTATCTCTTGTTACCCGTAAACGGGTCTTCTATCTCCAGTTCCAACTGTTCTGCTGTCATATCTTCTTTCAGTTGGTTCCGGATATACTCTTCTATCTTTTTTGCATTCTATCCTACTGTATCAACATAGTATCCTCGACACCAAAAGGCTCGGTTCCGATAGTTATAGATTGCATCCTTGATGACTGCGATTATGAGGATATGTACCATGATTGCTATTGATGCAAGTATGATCCATCCTATGATTGTCCATGGATTCATCGTTCCCTCCTAAGAAAAAGCACTCCGGGGAGTGCTTCGTTATGAATAATCAGTGATTATTATTGATTCTGCATAATCAGCAAGTGCTCGCCCATCAATTATATAGCCTTCCACAAGTGAAACCGCATTTTCAAATTTTTGGACTGTTTCTACTTTGTTCCATTCTCCAATATCAGGTCCGTCATCGAAATAGTTGACAATAGTAAAACCGCGTTTACCAATCATAAACATAATCTCACTACCGTTTTTAACTTTTTCGATGAACTCATTCTTCGTCATTGTAATTTACCCCTTTATGAATAATATCAGAATTTTCCTCAATCTCCTGATCGGTCAATTTTTCCCATCTGCCTCGCGGATTTTTCTTTGAATAATCGAAAGTGTGTTTATGTGCTCCAGTAGGATGTAAATCCGGTCTGCCATGGTTAGTAGTGTCAATGTCTTTTTCAGCCTTTCCATCCGGTCCATATATCCGTCTCTGTAAAACATTACCATCATCATCTACTTTCGCTCGTATTCCTTGATTCGTTTATATAGTGTCGGCCGGCTCATCCGCAGTTTCTCACACATGTACTTCTGCGTAATGCGCCCTGCTTTCCATTCGTTATACAATTCCGCAAACAGCAGTTTGTCATAAGCAATCGGCTGGCGTCCCTTATACTTTCCTTCTGCTTTGGCTATGGCGATGCCCTCTCTCTGCCTCTGCCGGATCTGTTCTCTTTCCAGATCTGCCATGGCAGCAAACACGGTCAGCATGAACTTCCCCTGCGGTGTAGTTGTGTCGATCTTTTCTTTTTCCGATTCAAAGGCAACATCCTTCGCCTGCAGCTGTTCGATCAGATTCAGCAGATCCCTGGTCGACCTTGCCAGCCTGCTGATGCTTTCCACGTAAAGGGTATCCCCTTCCCGGACATATTCCAGCATCTTCTGCAGCTGCGGACGGTTGGTATCCTTTCCGGACATCTTGTCCATGAAGATCTTTTCGCACCCTGCGTCTTTCAGAATCTTTTCCTGCCGGGCTGTGTTCTGTTCTTCCGTACTGACCCGGACATATCCGATACGTGCCATGATTCTGCCTCCTTTTCGTGCTGTGATCCATCAAATCCCCTTATACTTCCCTGCGCTTTCAGACAATCATTCGCACAACAGGTCTAAATTGTATTAATAGGGTCATTATTTTAATATAAACATTTTTGATTATTTAGGCTCTATTATTTTAACACGAAAACAGGAGGAATCTTATGTTAATTTAGGGTGTACTGTAAAAAGTTATGGGTTCCATGTCTTTTCATACAATCAACTCGCAATGATAAAGTATTACCCATATGAAAAAGCAGACTCGGATTCAGCCCTTTCTGACTTTTTCCTCTGTCTACTTTTTATCATACAAGTTCAACTTAGATAGTTCCTGTTTTCTACAGAATTAACATCGGTATATTTTCAATCTCTGCGACAAGTATATACTTTCCATCAAGATTCCCTGTACAGAACGTGATCTCTCCCTTTTCATGTACACCAAAGTACTGTTTTGGTTCATTCAGCAGGATTCCGTGTACCATACCCTCTTCTACTTTCTCACTGCGTACCCAGCATGTCTCAGGCATCCTGTCTTCTCCCACAAGATATACAAGCATATCGTCAGGGAACTCTTCGTTACGGCAATGATCGATCATATCGATATCTCTCAAAGCTTCGATACTTTCGTTGTACCGGAAGAGCCGGTCTACCATTCTGGTCTTGGCTTTGAACATGGAGAGATCCATATCTTCCGGCAGTGCTTCATATTCGCAGTTCATCACGGTTTCATACTGGCTTTTCAGCGTCTGTGCATCGTTATATGCGACGATCCGGATCGTTCCGTCTTCTGTCTTTTCTGCCAGTGCCAGGATCTCGTAGCACATCCCCATCTGATGATCCACATAACCGTAGACGATGGTTCCGTCACCAACGGTTTCCCCGTTGATCTTCTCAGCCAGCAGGTCATAGTTGGCATTGGCGGAAATATAGAATATCTTGTGATACATATCTCTGAAATGTGTTTCCTGAATCTTCATCTTGCACCTCAGTTCATCATTGATTCTTTCTTTGTCAGACGCTCCCGAATACCTTCCTCCGGTTCTGTATATGCCAGTTCACTCAGCGCGTCTTCAATCTCCTGGCTGTGCGCATATCCCCGTAATTTCCAGGCATCAATCACATCCAGGGCAGTGATCCTGTTCCGGATATCATAGCTCTTTAACGAAGCCAGAATCAGGTCTTCCCCCATTCCCGGATAACGGTGTAATCTGCGGGTAATATAGTACAGGAGATGACTGTCAAACGTAAACCGGGATTGTTCCTCGGGACCTGTAGCGATCTCCGTAAGATCAATTTCCTGACGATATAGCTCCGTGATCTGTTCCATGATTTCCCGGTCTTCCCAGACATAATCGATATCTTCCCAGTGTTCCGCAAAGTCTGTTTTCATATCTTCCAGAATCTGTTCGCCGATATCCATATTCATGTAAGATGCCAGGGCGTAACCGCGATGTTCACGGACAAGATCCTGTACAAGTTCTTCTGCCTGTTCACTGTTCAATATACGTTCACAACCGACAAGGATATCCTTCTGGTGGATATAATCCGAAGTAAAGGTATGATCCTGTATGGCAATCAAGGTCTCCAGCACAGTCTCTGTTACCTTGCGCGTGCCTGCTATCTTAATATATTGCAGTAATAGATCCTCTGCCCCGGATACTTCATCCATCCCCGGCATTGGACCTCCCTGAACCAGAAGTTCCTGTAGGATCTCTGACAGACCGTTATACTCCGCATCCGTCAGCGGACCTCTGAGCAATTCCGGAAGATCCAGTTTCTGCGTACATTCCCACACGGTGTATGCATTCAGGATCGCGTTCTTATAGCCTTCCGTTAGTAACCAGCTGCGGATTTCCTCGCTCTCTGCGCGCAGATACCGCACAGAGTGGATCCTGCCCCATCCACGTGTCTTCTTCGCTGTACGGAAGTATTCTTCGTTGGCATTTTCCCATCCCTGCATGACATATAACGCAAACAAAGTCAGTTCTTCCGCTGCCGACAACATACGTACATCGTTCCGTGTATCCTCCACCTGGAAATTCAATACTTCCAGAAGTAATAACCCGAACTTCACGCATTCGATCTTTTCTGACTGTGTGACCAGTGTTGACGCAAAGCTGTATAACGCACGTTTCTGCGCGTCTTCGCTCTTCTCTGCGGCATAGTTCTGAATCTCATCCGCAGCACTCAGGACACGTGCAAAAGGTGCATGAAAAGCCTCCTCCAGCATTTCCTGCGCATTCTTGAATTCCCCTTCACATGCCGTATCGATCACATTCAATAATGCCTCACTGTCCGCTTCACTGCGGAAGCCATGGTACAACGCCATACCGTCTACCGCACCATCCGCAAACCCGAAAGGAAGATCGTTATCCTGAAGAGAAAAATCTTCCGGAAGAGTACCGTCAGGAAGAAGATTTTCTCTGATTTTGTCATAAATACTTTTCATACTTTTTATTATATATTTTTTGCGTTGGCAGAGGAAATGCTTTATAATATTAACTACGCCGGTATAGCTCAGCAGGCAGAGCAATTCATTCGTAATGAATAGGTCCGTGGTTCGAATCCGCGTACCGGCACCATCGCAATCTTCTGCATGATCTGAGGGATATGCAGTTTTTTTGTTTTCCGGGGTAAGAAAAAGGCTTTACAGCCTTTATTTCTTTTTGGGAATATCCTGATAATCTACTACATCGAAGACTTCTTCCACGAGCTGCCGGTCAACCAATGTGCCGGATGGGAGCACAAATACCGGTTTCTTCTTCTCTCCTTTTTTCTCTTCCGCTTTCTTTACTTCTTTATTTTCTGTCATATATCCTGTCTTCCTTTACATTTTTTACTCTGTACCCGTGAACGCAAACGGCACCAGTTCTTCCACGGTCATTTCCACGACATCACTCTGGTCTGCGTTAGACATGATCACCAGCATTTTCGGGTTGAAATCCAGCAGGTACTGCCGGCAGAACGAACATGGAGAGACTGCTTTCTCCGCATCGGATACGACCGCAATTGCCTCAAACTCCGTATATCCCATGGATACAGCTTTCACCATGGCAGTCCTCTCGGCACAGATACTGGACAATACAGTCTTACATTCCACATTACACCCGGTGATGATCTCGCCCTCTTTGGTTAAAATCGCTGCTCCGACATGAAACCCGGACGTCGGTACACGCGCAAAAAGTCTGGCATCTCTGGCTTCACTAATCAGCTTATTTTTCAATTCCTGATCCATGGTATACCCTCCTGTAAAATAGTGATTACTTCTACGTGTATTCTAACATATTCAACGTCATACGGTATGCCTAACGAAACAGGAATACATCCAGACCGGCAACGATTACCGCGCCGATGATCCAGATCAATGTCAGAATAATCCGTTTCTTTAATACTTGTGACCATGTCTGTACAAACGGAATATCTTCTGTACCGGGAATCTCCCAGAACTTACTGTGTCCAACCCAGAGACGGTCAATGACAATTCCGTCATACCAGTTCATTACTTCAAGAAACAGTAATGCCTGAAGATAAGCAGAACGAAATGTATGTATACCGTTCCACAGTCCGATGATGAGCAGTAATGCCGCAAGCATCACCAGAAAGAACATCGTCATGAAACGTTTCCGTTTTCCCGCAACAGTTTCCCGGTCAGTCAATCCAAGTTCAAATACTCTCTCCTGTACAGGCTTGGGATAGAAATACAAACCGTTCAGCGCGTTGTTTCCCACGCCGATTTTCACCATCAGCGTGAACAGAGCACAATACAGGAACAATTGCAGTACGATCATGCTTATCACCTCGAAATACACACAGATTTCCGTGTATGCGCCTTTTCTACTTCTTTGATGAATTGTTCTGTGTTTTCTCCAATCAGGCCGCCGTGACCCATATCTTCAAAGATCTTACAGGTGAAGGGATAACCTTTTTCTTTCAGTTCCTCGATGCCTGCGGAGAACTTTTTGTCTACGGTTCCTTTAATACCATACCAGATATGCATATCGGTATTCCGGAACACGCTGTAATCCGTTTTCTTGCCGATCAGACATCGGTCCTGGTTCTTCCAGCTTTTCCAGCTGGCCTTGGTGTACAGGATCCTGTCGGCTTCCTCCAGACTGCGTCCCGTGATTTTTGCCAGGAAACGCTTGCGCAGTTTTCCCGCTCTGCCCATGATCACAAAGAACATTCCGGTAAAGAAAAACAGATAGATTTCTTTCAGAAAATTGCTTTTGATATCCGGATAATCTCTTAATGACATTCCGTCGGCGATGGTCGTGGTGATCTCCAGCCTTCGATCTTCCAATATCTGCATCAGTGTCCGGCAGCCGTAGGAAAGGCCATACAAAATGTCCACCTTTCCACCATAGTTTGCGATGATGTAGTCCTCCAGGCAACGTGCCTCATAGGCTACAGATTGAAACTCTGTATCCGGCTCGGATGGATTGAAACCATCGTACGCAAGCAAAATAACGTGGTATTTCTCCGCAATCTTCTCAGCCACAGGGAGAACACCCAGATAGCTTGTCCCGCCGCCGTGCAGGAGAACCATCAACTCTTCGTTCTCTTTACCAAATTCAAAATATTTCATCAGTCAAGTACTTCCCCGTTACACTTCCGTGTCTGTCTTCTTCACGCTGATCCAAAGACCGTTATCCGTCGTTTTCAGCTCATATTCAGCCGCTATGGGATTTCTGTCGCCTACAATGCAATAATCGCAGCAGGCAGCAGTACAGCACGTTCCCTTGCGTATGAGTGCGGCATGAAGTTTCTGCATAGCCATGTGATCACAGTTGCACATGACCGGAAGTACATCCTCCATGTGATGGCGTTTCGCAAACTCGGCGTTCGGGCACTGGGTAAAACTGTAGCGGACGACACCATTTTCTCTGTCATAGTCAAAACCACCCATGCGGAATGAGCCGGGAAGTCTCTTGATCTCTTCTTCCCGGATATCGCTTGTCTTCTTGAAGATCTTTCCTGCCAGCCGGTTATCCAACTTCCGGTTCAGATTGAAGACTTTCCCGAGAAAATCAAAACTTCCCATAAAAGAATCGTAGATATCTTGTTGTGCATCTTCCAGCGGCGGCTTATCCGGAATGACCGCATACCAGGCAAAGATCAGAATCGGATCATAGATACTGACCGTGATCTTTGATTCCGCAAGTGCTGGTTCATCCTTCAGATACTCACAGTATTGAAGTTGTATTTTCTCCCATAACTCAGCAGCTGTCTTATCATCGTAATACCGATGCAGAAGCTTCCGGACACATTTCTTGGCATTCCTTGAATAGACTTTATGTTTCGTTAAGTCAACCGGCAGATCTTTTTCTTTCATGAATGATAGCCTCCATCAAAACAGTGTACAGACCCAGGCGGTCAGCAGTGCCGCAAACGGCAGTATAGTGCATTGCCTGATCTGTTCCTTCCGGTTATACCCGAAGTTGTGATATCCGGCACAGCCTCTGGTTTCCGGCAGATAGTGCTGGAAGAAGTTTGTTTTTGTAATCAGAATGTAATCCAGACCGATGATATCAAACAACTTTACACCGGACAGGATGATCAAAAACCGCACAAAAAACTGTCCGTAAGTGTAGTTTCTCTGCACACCATCCCAGCCGCCGTATATAATCACACCAATGAATCCAAGCATACACAGGATCATACATATCCACCCAAAGATCGGTGCTGTCCTGAAAGGCGGCTGATGATCAATTGCCTTTTCTCTGATGTCCTCCGGGAAAAAATCCATGAGTCTCTTCCACGGAAGAAAATAAGCAGCTGACCAGATCATCAGGAACAGCAGTATACACATGATCAAGGTTAAAACAATTGTGGTTATCATAGTTCTTCTCTTCAATCCTTATCCTGGTCAAACCGCAGCCGGTACTCACAAGCCCCGGCTCCTTCAGATACCGCCGAATTACGGTCGTAACGGATATGCCGGAATCCCTGCGAATACTCCTTGTCCATGTGACAGATGCACAAGACAGCTTTTTCGTTTCCCAGTTGTTTTGCCAGTTCATGATAAGGACAAGAGAGAATGTCTACCCCATACATCTCAGGAGGTTCGGATACGATCTGACTTCGATAGCCAAGCTTTTCACTGCTCATCTTTTTCATGACACCATCCACATTACGCCATACCAGACGATCCACGCCGGGAAAACTCGTAAGCACATGAATGATCCTGGCGAAACGTTTTCCCATATCCCCGCCATGGGCATTCAACAGTCCTTCGGCATCTTCTCCCCGGGCAGTCAGTATACGGTAAAGCGCGACTGCAGGAAGTGTCATCGCTCCTTTATGACGTTTTAGTTCCGGCTGTGAAGCCAGAATACGTCGATATTCCTTCCCGGCTTCGTCCCATATCTGATCTGCGGTATCTTTGCCAAATGACGCTATAAGTCTTTTGTGAAACCCTCTGTAAAGCCATTGTCTGTTCAACGGATTCATTTATTCACCTTCATTTCAAGCCATGGTTTTCCCATCAAAACCGGGTGCAGATCCAAGCCGCAATCGCAGATGCCGCCGGGAATATAACAAACAGTTTCAGCAACTGGCTTTTGAGGTTATAGCCGTACTTTCTGCCGTTGTACACACTCTCCACCTCAGGATAAAAATACTGGAAGAAGTGGAATTTACAAAGCAGAAACCA
>JAFWFE010000043.1 GCA_017512555.1 Solobacterium sp.
GTTCCCTCTTTGCCGGCTTCAACATCCTCAAGGTTCCATGTTACGGTCCCGTCCGAAAGTGTCCCGCCGTAGTCGGCAGAAACGAATTCAACATTTGCGTCCAGCTGGTCGGTTATCTTTACTGTTGCTGCTTTGTCATATGTATTTGAATAGCTTATCTCATAGGTGATCTCATCACCCGGTCTTACTCCGCCAAGAGTCCCGTTACCCTCGTAAGGATCTGTCTCATTCTTATGAGGCTCCTTCTTTTCGATAGCCACATTGGAGAAGGTGGTCACTTCCGTTACCTCAGGTGTGGTCTTGTCGCTGTCTACTGAGTAAGTCCCGTCGTCTTCTGTCTTATCCAGTACTTCGTCATCGATCATCGTGTCGGAATACTTGTCAGAATCAACGTTGAGCTCCTGTATATAATATGTACGGTCAATAGGAATACCGTTGATCCGCAATTTCTGATTCTTCTTCAGTGAGATCACGCCGTCCGAACTGAATGGCGGCTTGGCGCTGTCTGCCATCTTCACCCATTCGGATCCGTTGTATTCGTATACCTCGTATCCGTCAAACTTATACTTGTGACTGGAACTGTCATCTGTCCCGTCATAGCGGAAAAAGTCCGTGGTGGATCCTTCTTTGGCTATATTTACGGCATAATCGTACGTATCATCTTTATCGGCGTAGTAATCAGAAAAAACAGTGATCTCTTCACCGTCCTCGTTAACGACTTTCTTCTGCACATCGATGGATTTGACCATCATAAGGTTCATGGAAATATCCAGATTGGAGTACATTCCGCCCCGCTCCAGATAGAAGGCCTGAATATGATGTTTCACGTACGGCTCGGAATTCCAGGTCTTTCCCGCGCGCTCAAATATCTTCGCAAGGTTCATATCGTCGCCGGTAATAAGTTCGAGGTTTCCGTTTGTGTCATAGTAGTAAGAGTTTTTTCCGTCAGCCGCCTGATATCTGTTATCAGTACCTACCTGCTGAACAGCGGACATGATCGTCGCCTCCTCGTTGTCTCCGTCATATATCGGTGCCTGGCGCATGGAGACGGTTCCGTCCTTGAAGTTGATTATTCCCGAAACAGGCTGATGGATACCCCCTATGTCGAGGACAAGTACTCCGTCAATGAATACCCACATGTCGTCATCTCCGGAGAATTCAAAAGTCATATCCTCCCCGTCAAGCCGGCCGGACTCGTTCACAGCAAAGTAAGCGTCCATGGTCATGCCGAAATGGTGGTTGTAATATCCTCCATTAGGTCTCATATTTGCGCCGGATACTTCTGTTTTGCTCGTATCCGGATCAGTGAAAGGAAAGAAACCTATAGGGCCGCTGGCCTCCTCTTCTGAACAGTAGTACGGATCACTGAGCGTAAACTGTTTAGTTGATTCATTCAGGCGGGCGTAATGATTCTCGCAGGCGTACTTCACTCTATAGTCAGAGCCGCTGTCTTCCGAATTGGCTTTGTATAAGAGTCCGTCCACGCCTAAGTAATCTGTTCTGGAGCCGTTAGACGTTTCAGGATCGAAGAGGTAAGCAAGGCTGTCTTTTCCACCTACCGCTAGTTTAGGATATCCGCCTTCCAGCGTGTTCTGAACAATACCCTGGTTGGCCGCAGCGCCTGTTCCCTGGTCGTAACTTGGAGAACCGGTCCAGTTGTTGTACCCGTTTCCCGGAAGTCCGTTCGAATAGAATTTCAGGGTCTTGTTCGCATTGATTCCCTGATTGTTCTGAGGTCTGGTCAAGTCATCATCGCTGGACCATCCGTCATCTATACTTGCCGGACCATAATCGAAGAGATTGACCTGGATCCCTCTCTTCTGCATCTCGATCACTGAAGGATCCCCGGCTGCTTTCAAAGGTGAAGCGGGCGCCTTCTTTACAGCCCTTCTCCCGGTCTGATCACCCACTGCGGGCTCTGTTGCACCCTGTGCGTCCCCGCTGCCGGAAGAAACCTGCTCGTCTGTCCCCGTCACAGATCTTTCATCCACTCCGGTCTGTTCTTCCTCAGAGCTTTCATCTGATGCGCCCTGCTGAAGGCCTTCACCATTATCGCCGGATACAGCACCTTCATCATCCGGCGTCTCTGTAGTTATGCTTTCCTGATTAGCGATGCCATCTTCCACCGGTGTTTCTGCGTTTACCGCGAAAGACATCTGGAAATTGGAAAAAGTCATCGTAAACGCGACTATCACAGCTAATAATACTTTCCAGTTTTTCCCTCTTTTCATTGCTTAGACCTCTTGCCTTTTCTTTCTGCCAATACTTTTTAGTCTGATTATTCCTATACAGATTAAACCTACCACAACAGGCCTGTTCCCTTCTTGCAGTTTCATCTTGTGTTTGGCAATTTTGTTATAATAATTTCAGAAAAGCCTTCAATATGTATGAAAAAACCGGATATCTTTCTCCGCGCATCAAAAAACAGGCAGAAAAACTGCCTGTTTCTAACCGTCTGTCTGCCCGCTCAGGCGGGAACACGGGAATGATCTACAGCATCCTGAACCGCTCGTCTTTGAGCATTCCGTGATCTTCTATCGCCATCCTCAGTTTCGCCAGCATAGCTTCTTTGTCCCGTGGCAGATCGCCTCTGAGTGAAACGTAATTGGACGCGTGGTTGCTTCTGAATACGCACGGCCCCTTCACATCTATGTTCTTTACGAGAAGCAATGTCTCAGCAACTACTTCCTCCGCGGTAAGCAATTTGAACTTTCCCTCCGTTATGTCTCTTGTCAGCGGCGCCGCAGGTTCTGTCATCAGTGTAAGAAGACCTACGTAGGACGGATCCATTTCACTTATCATGGTGCTCGTTTCGACTGCGTGCTCTTCCCAGCCGTCCCGGCCCGCAAGTCCGGATATGAAAGTGACCGAGGCTTCGA
>JAFWFE010000044.1 GCA_017512555.1 Solobacterium sp.
CAAGCAGCGCGTACAAAAGCCCGTCAAAACCTCCGAGAAAATATCCGAGCCAGCCGCCTATCGCTGTAAAAATAAGCTGTATCGTGTTCCAGAATTCTTTCATGATGAAATACCTCTCTTTCGTTTGAAATGCATAACAAAAGCGGCAAGCCCGTAAGAGCCGCCGCCTGTTACCGGAAATATTATTACGGTGTCTATACTGTTGTTTCTGTCAGCGTGTATGTAATCTTCATGGTCTTATCCGCATTCTTCACTACCGCCTGCGACAGGTTACTGATCGTAGCCAGATATGGAGTCAGGATCCATGTGTACCTGTACTGGTTAAGATAAGCTCCGCCCCACGCAAATATATATTCCTTATAACGGAAGAATGGTGTGGAAACATTGCCGCATCTTATCCCCGCGTAAGTAGCAATCACGTTGTCATTCACGTCAATCTCAAAATCATAAGCCATGATAATATCATTGATGAGCGCCATACAGCAGTCACAGCTTCCGGTCTCACCAAGGCATTTCATCTGGGAAGTAAATCCCAAGGAAATCAGAGTCACATCCGTGCTGTTTGAGATATTGATCTTATAAACGCCGGTCTTGTCATAAGACGGCACATACAGATACCCGTTTCTCACAACCGCGCTTCTGTTTCCCTGAGGATAGCTGGATCCTTCCTTGAAGCTTCCCATCGTCATCAGCGTAGCGTTGGAAAGCGTCCAGCTTCCTTCCGTAAAGGTGTAATCACTCTTTTTGATCTTAATCCACAGAACCGTCGCGCTGCCGGATGAATTGCCCTGATTGGCGAATCCGTACCAGTACCCGTCGCCGCCATCCATGAAGATTCCATACGGCGTATAACTTCCGTAGAAATGGAAGGTGCTGCACTGCAGAACTGTCGTATCCTCCAGGGTAAGTGTACTGTCATCCAGCTTCTCATTCAGACCGATATCGAATACCGGGATCCTGTATCTCTTGATCGTTACCGTATTGCTTGCATAGCACAAGGCATACAGCTTCGCATTCGCAAAGTCCACCGTCACTGTCCGGAACAGATCATTGATAAAGCCATCCTCATCGTCCAGACTGACCTTCTTGATCTGAAGCAGTGTAGTGTCCACTGCCACATCAGACCCATAGGCATTCGCCCCGCCGTGCTTGGAAGTCAGACCCACCGCTGCGATTGTGCCGTTGCCCTGTGAAGGCGTGAACTCCCAAACGAATTTATACCCGTTCGACAGTTTCATACTCTCTGTCAGGTTCATGCTGCCGCGCTTTGTATTCGCCGTGGCGTTTACATCATTACTGGCGTAAGCAACCGGCAGATTCGTGGACGGCAGATACAGATTATCAGCCTGTTCCGTAATGGAACCCGGAAAAAGAAGAATACCGCCAATCATGTTCGGGCATATCGGAAGCAGCTCATCATTCCATGTCAGGGAATCATCATACTGACCACCGGCCTTATACATAACGCCCATCGGATTCACGCCCAGAATGTCATTTACGGCGTTGGTCACCATATTGGTTTCCGATACCGTCTCAACCGTTCCAGTGTTCACATCTTCCAGTTCTATTGTCAAGTTTCCTGTATATCTCTTCATAAATGCCTCCTTAAATGTTGCTTCCCGGTATGTCCACCGGCATAGCGAATCCGCCGACAGCAGTTCTTCCTGATTTCACATCGGAATAGAACCGTTTCACGGTCTCTTTGATCTCCCAGATATCGCTTTCGGTAAACGCCTTCACCTGAAGCATGTCAGTCTGGGTACCGTTGCCGATCATAAACAGGTCAACATATTCCTCAATATCAATCCTGCCATCCCATGCAGCGGAAGCGCCCATACTCTGACCGGAGATAGAAGCGATACACATCCCGGTATCCACCGTAGCCGTGCCGCCTTCACATCTCATATAGACATTGAAGATATTCGTATAATTCGGCACCACGTTCTCAATCGGATAATAGAGTAAAATGGTATGCCGCCCTGAGTGCCAGTTTTCCTGCGGATAATGCACCGGGATCATCTGGTTATTGAACTCAAAAGAAAAGATCACATCCGCATGACCGTCCTCCTGCCATGTAAACGGCAGCTCCACTGATATTGTCTGTTCCTCTGTATTTCCGATTACCTCCGGTTCATCAGGATCCAATGGTTCGGGCTCATCTACCGGAACAGACGGGATCACCACATCCCCTGAAGCCGTAGCCGATCTTGTCACCGGCTGAGCCGTCACGTCCACGATCACCTTCAAATTCCTGTTCTTCATAATTGCCATATGCTTGTCTCCTTCCATTGTCTCTGATTGACGAAAAAAGGACCCGGACTGCCGGATAGATTTCTCTATCCTGACAGTCAGAGTCCTACCAACGCATAGTTTCC